>JANQXJ010000043.1 GCA_030729445.1 Limnohabitans sp.
GCAAGGTCAACCAGATGCCCGCACAGGCCGCCAAGTTGACCGAAGGCCAGATCCACGTCCTCGCTTCGTATGTTTGGGGCTTGTCCAACAACGCTGTGGCCAGCGCTGCAGCCAGTCCTGCCAAGTGATGTAAACCCCCTGCGGCAGGCTGGCCCTGCTGCAGGATTTGAACCAAGGTCTGTGTTTTGTCCACCCCTGAAGATCGTCCCTCTCGCAGCGTGATCCCGATCACCCCCGTGCCCGCTGAGGGCGATGTGGAAATGGTGTCGCTGTACCAAGCGCATCAAAAAATCTACCCTCGCAGTGTTCAGGGCGTGTTTGCCAAATGGCGTTGGCTCATGGTGGTGATCACCCAATTGGTCTTCTACGGCTTGCCTTGGCTGGAGTGGGGGCAGCGCCAGGCGGTGCTGTTTGACTTGGGGGCTCGCAGGTTCTACATCTTCGGCCTGGTCCTCTACCCGCAGGACTTCATTTACCTGACGGCTTTGCTGGTCATCTCGGCCTTGTCGCTGTTTTTGTTCACGGCCGTGGCGGGGCGTTTGTGGTGCGGCTTTGCCTGCCCACAAACCGTTTACACCGAAATTTTCATCTGGATCGAACGCCAGTTTGAAGGTGATCGATCGGCCCGCATGCGCCTGGACGATGCACCCATGAGCTTCAACAAGCTCTGGCGCAAAACCGGCAAGCAACTCGCTTGGATTGTGTTATCGCTTTGGACGGGTTTCAGCTTCGTGGGCTACTTCACGCCGATCCGCGAATTGACCGCATCGATCTTCTCGCTGGGATTTGGACCCTGGGAAATTTTCTGGATCTTGTTTTACAGCTTCGCCACCTATGGCAATGCAGGCTTCATGCGCGAGCAGGTGTGCAAATACATGTGTCCCTATGCGCGTTTTCAAAGCGCCATGTTCGACAAGGACACCTTGATCGTCACCTACGACGAGGCGCGGGGCGAGCCGCGTGGTGCCCGTTCTAAAAAAGCTGACCCCAAGGCGCTGGGTTTGGGCGCCTGTGTGGACTGCACCTTGTGTGTGCAGGTCTGCCCCACCGGCATTGACATCCGCAAAGGCCTGCAGTACGAGTGCATTGGCTGCGGCGCTTGTGTGGACGTGTGCGACAACGTGATGGACAAGGTCGGTTACGAGCGCGGCCTGATCAAGTTTTCGACGCAAAATGCCATGGACAAAGGCTGGACTTGGGCGCAAACCGTGCGCCGCATTTTCCGCCCGCGTGTCTTGGTTTACACCGCTGTGCTGTGGGCCATCATCATCGGGGTGGGGCTGTCCTTGTGGAGTCGCGATCCGTTCAAGGTGGACATCGTGCGAGACCGCGCCACCATGGCCCGCATTGTGGCGGGCGGCAAAATTGAAAACGTGTACCGCCTGCAAATCATGAATGCGGCCGAGCAGAACTTGACTTTCCAGTTGCAAGTCGACGGCCTGCCGGGCCTGGCCCTGGCCACCGAGCCGCTGGTTGACGTGGGTGCCACCGAATCGCGTTGGGTGTCCGTGCGATTGCAAGTGCCCTACGACGCCGCGCCCGCTGGTTCGCACCCGATCCATTTCCGCATCGAATCCCGATCAACAGATGGCCAATCGGTCGGTCAGCTGAGCGAAAAAACCGTGTTTCTGGTCCCTCGCTGAGTGACCTCTATTTTTGAAAGACAGCCATGAACAAGGTTCTGAATGTGAGCAAAGAGGGGCAGCCCTGGTGGCGTTTTGGTTTGGTGTGGATGGTGGTGGGTGGCCCCGCTGTGGTGGTGGTGGCGGGTTTCATCACGTTCTACATTGCAGCGACCAACCCGGACCCGGTGCTCAATGTCACGCCACGAACCGCCATGCAAGAGCGCCAGGGCATCACCCATGTCCCGGCCATGCAAGGACGCAACCATGCGGCCACAGGCGAGTTGCCCGCCGCGGTACAAGCACCTGCTGCTGAACCCACCAAACCCTGAACCTAAGGGAGACACGATGCTTGCTCAACGTTGGATGTGGATCGCCTGGCCTGCCTTTTTGGTCGCAGGCCTGTTGGAAGTGCTGGTGTTCGCTTTTGTTGATCCACAAGACCTGCACTGGTTCGGACATGGCTTGGACCTGTCCAGACAAGCGATCTACACGCTGGCCTTTTTTGCTTTTTGGGGCCTGACCATGCTCGCCAGCGGCCTGACCACGCTGCTGAGTCTGTCGCCGTTTGAGGTCAACCGTTGTCCTGTGCAGCCGTCAGACAGGCCTGAAGAGTGCAGCAAAAACCGTGTCAATGGCACTGATTGTTGTTGACCAGCCGCTGCAGGCCTTCGGTGTCCAGAATGCGCACATGGCGCTGCTTGACCTCCACGGTGCCGTCTTCTACAAACTTGGAGAAAGTGCGGCTTACAGTTTCGAGTTTCAGGCCCAGGTAGCTGCCGATTTCTTCGCGCGTCATGCGCAGCACCAGCTCAGACTGTGAAAAACCACGGGCGTGCAAACGTTGCACCAGATTCAATAAAAAAGCGGCCAATCGTTCTTCGGCCCGCATGCTGCCCAAGAGCAACATCACGCCGTGCTCGCGCACGATTTCGCGGCTCATGATTTTGTGGACATGGTGTTGCAGCGCGGTCACTTCGCGCGAAATTTCTTCGATCCGGTCAAAGGGCATGACACAGACTTCGGCGTCTTCCAGAGCCACAGCATCGCAGCTGTGCTGGTCGTTCACGATGCCGTCCAGCCCAATGATCTCGCCCGCCATTTGAAAGCCCGTGACTTGATCACGCCCGTCTTCGGTCGCCAGGCAGGTCTTGAAAAAGCCGGTGCGGATGGCGTAGAGCGACGTGAACTTTTCGCCATTGGTGAAGAGGGTGTCGCCCCGCTTGATCTTGCGGCGGACAGCCACCAGATCGTCGAGGCGGTTGAGGTCATGGTCGCTCAGGCCCATGGGCATGCACAACTCGCGCAAGTTGCAATTGGAGCAGGCGACTTTGATGGCTTGTGGATTCATGGTTTATCTCTTGGTTGAGCAATGGATTTGCCTTGGATCAAGACTTGAGCTTATACGGAAAAAACGGCTTTATTTGCGGGTATACCCGGTCCTTGCCAGAAATCCCGAAAAACCGGTAAAGGGTTTGACCTGAGTCAATGCATGGCCAGATGCAAGCGGGCAAAGTGATGCCTTCTTCTGTACACATTCGAATTAAGGGGCAGACACATGTCCGTCATCACACCGCAATTGCTCACACGCTTTGACGTGCCCGGTCCGCGCTACACCTCCTACCCCACTGCAGACCGTTTTGTTGAAGCCTTTGGTGAAGCCGATTACGTGCAAGCCTTGAGGCAGCGTCAATCTGGGACGGTGGGTAAGCAGCCACCGCTGTCGCTGTACGTACACATCCCGTTTTGTGAATCGCTGTGCTACTACTGTGCCTGCAACAAAATCATCACCAAGCACAAAGAGCGGGCTGCAGATTATTTACGTTACCTGCGCAAAGAAGTGGAGTTGCACACCCGGCACCTTGGGCGCTGTCAATCGGTCAGTCAGTTGCATTTGGGCGGCGGCACACCCACTTTCATGAGCGACGAGGAATTGCGCCAACTCATGGCCCTGCTGCGCGAGCACTTTGAATTCGTACCGGGCGGTGAATACTCGGTTGAGGTAGACCCGCGCACCGTGGACGAGAACCGCCTGGCCGTGCTGGCCGAGTTGGGTTTTAACCGCCTGAGTTTCGGCGTGCAGGACTTTGACCCCGCCGTGCAAAAAGCCGTGCACCGCATTCAGCCAGCTGAGCAGGTGTTTGCTTTGGTGGAGGCGTCGCGCCGCTTGGGTTTTGAGTCGGTCAACGTCGATCTGATTTACGGCTTGCCCCTGCAAACGCCCGAGTCTTTTGACCGCACGCTAGAGCAGGTGAAAAGTCTGCGCCCTGACCGCATTGCGCTCTATGCCTATGCGCACCTGCCCGAACGCTTCAAGCCGCAGCGCCGCATTCACGCGCAAGAGCTGCCTGCTGGTGCGGCCAAGGTGGCCATGCTCTCGCGCTCGCTCGATGCTTTGACCGATGCGGGTTATGTCTACATCGGCATGGACCACTTCGCCTTGCCGGACGACGCCTTGGCCGTGGCCAAACGGCAAGGGCGTTTGCACCGCAATTTCCAGGGCTACAGTACGCAGGCCGATTGCGACCTGATTGCCTTGGGCGTGTCATCGATCGGCCGCATCGGCGCGACCTATAGCCAAAACGCCAAGACCCTGGAAGAGTATGCCGATTTGCTCGACCAAGGCCATTTTCCGGTGGTGCGGGGCCTGGCACTCACGCGCGACGACCTGATCCGCCGCTCGGTCATCATGGCGCTCATGTGTCAGGGGCATTTGCAATACGAGTCCATCAACCTGGCCTGGCTGGTTGATTTCAAGACCCTGTTTGCCCCAGAGCTGCGCCAACTCGAAGACATGCAAGCGCAAGGCTTGGTGCAATTGAGTGAGACTGGCATTCAGGTCACGGCCATGGGCTGGTTCTTTGTGCGCGGCGTGGCCATGGTGTTCGACCGCTATCTGCAGGCCGACCGCAACCGCACACGGTTTTCCAAAATCATTTGAGGCGTACGAGTCTAGGGTCTGGGTGCATCGGGGTGGTCTGTATCGCCGACAATGCACTTCTCGACATTCAAGCAAATAAGCCATGCAAAGTTCTTTGGCCATCACGGCCTTGATGATGGGGGTGCTGGGCGGGCCACATTGTGTGGCCATGTGCGGCGCGGCCTGCGCGGGCCTGGGCCAAGCGGCGGGCGAGCGGCGGGCGCAGGCCTTGCTGGCATTTCAGCTGGGCCGCCTGGGTGGCTATGCGCTTTTGGGCGCGGTGGCCGCGGCCAGCGTGCAGGGCTTGGGCTGGTTGACCACGCAATCCGCCGCCATTCGCCCGGTCTGGACCTTGCTGCACCTCACCGCTCTGGTGCTGGGCTTGTTGCTCATGCTGCAGGCGCGGCAACCCGTCTGGCTCGATGCCGCAGCGCGCCGCTTGTGGGCGCGTGTGCGGGCCTTCAACAACCGCTGGGGGCGCGCCGCGCCTTGGATGGTGGGTGGGTTGTGGGCCTTCATGCCTTGCGGCTTGTTGTATTCGGCCTTGATGGTTGCAGCTTTGACCAGCCAGCCATTGGAGGGCGCGGCCACCATGGCTTTGTTTGCTTTGGGCAGCAGCATCAGCCTGTGGGCCGGACCTTGGCTGTTTTTGCGCATGCAGACGTTGGGCGATGGGGCTTGGGGCATGCGTGTGGCAGGCTTGGCTTTGGCGTCGGTGTCGGCCTGGGCCTTGTGGATGGGTCTGGTGCATGACCAAGCACCGTGGTGCGTTACACCCTGATACCAAAACGCGCCTAGGTCAGTCGGGCAGGCCTGTTGGGGACTTCACAATCAGCCAATCCATTGGATTGATTGTTTAAAAGGACCCCGATGACAACGAACACCGCACCCGTGATGGCCTTGGCCTGGATGATGGCCCTGGGTTTGCCTTGGAGCTCAGCGCTGGCGCAAAGCCAGCTCCCGAGCTTGTCACCCGTCGCACACACGGTACCTCATCAGGTTTTGCATTTGAGTGCATCGGCGCAATCCGAGGTGGCCCAAGACTGGTTGGTCATGACCTTGGCGGTTCAGAAAGAGGGTTTACAAGCCACGACCGTTCAAAAGCAGCTCAACGCCAGTTTGTCCGCTGCCTTGGCAGTGGCCAGCCCATTGGCCAAGCCTGGTGCCCTCCATGTCAGCACGGGCGACATGAATGTGTCGCCGCGCTATGGTCGCGACGGCAAGGTCAATGGCTGGACCGGGTCTGCGCAGCTGGTGTTGCAAGGCCCTGATGCCGTTCAAATTGCGTCGCTTGCCACGCGCTTGCAAGACTTGGTCGTTGCCCAGATCGATTGGCAGTTGAGCCCGGAGCAAAAAAGTACGGCCGAGTCGCGGATCCAGGCCGAAGCGGTGGCCCGTTTTCAAAGCAAAGCCCAGGCCCTGACGCAGCAGTTTGGGTTTGCGGGCTACACGCTCAGAGAAGTTCGCGTCAATGCGCAAGAGGCTGGCGATGCAGGGAATCTGCCTCGATTGGCGATGGCCTCTATGGACGCAGCGCCTGCACCCTTACCGACGCTGGCCGGGAAGTCTCGGGTGGTGGTGAACGTTTCGGGCAGCATTGTGCTGCGCTGAGGAGACTTGGACTGAGGAAGCAGCTGGCCACAGGCGATTGCCGATCAGGCGGCCAGACCTTTGTAGAGCATGTAAGCGGCCAGCAGGTACAGCACGCTGGAGAACACACGTTTGAGTTGCTTGACGGGCAGCTTGTGGGCGGTGGCTGCACCGATGGGTGCCATCAATACACTGCACACCGCAATCACCACCAAAGCGGGCAACCACAAGTAGCCAAAACTGTAGGCTGGGAGGTTTTGCACGTTCTGGCCGCTCACGATGTAACCGGTCACGTTGGCCAAGGCAATCGGAAAGCCCAAGGCCGCGCTGGTGGCCACGGCATTGTGGATGGCCACATTGCACCAGGCCATGAAAGGCACGCTGATGAAACCGCCGCCTGCACCCACCAAGCCCGAGAGCAAACCGATCAAGCCGCCCGCGCCCAACAGGCCCTGAAAACCGGGCACTTGACGCGAGGGCGCAGGTTTTTTGTCCAGAAACATTTGAGTGGCTGAAAAGCCCACAAACAGCGCAAAGAACAAAGCCAGGTAAGTGCCTTTGGCGAACGCAAAAATACCCAAGCTGCCGATCAGGCTGCCGATCACAATGCCTGGGGCCAGGCCCTTGACCAGATCCCATCGCACGGCTTTTTTCTTGTGGTGGGCACGCACGCTGGAGACGCTGGTGAAAATGATGGTGGCCATGGACGTGGCAATCGCCATCTTGACGGCCAGGTCGGGGCTAACACCGCGAGCGCCCAGCATGTAGGTCAAGAACGGCACCATGATCATGCCGCCGCCAATCCCCAAAAGGCCCGCCAAAAAGCCCGTGCACAGGCCAAGAACAGCCAATTCGGCCAACAGCAGAGGTTCGATGATCATGGGGGAAATGGGGAGATAAAAAGAAGGTGTCTGCAAGTGCCACCGGACCGGCATCCTGAACCGGGGTTCAGGTGGGCGAGGGCAGACTGGCGTTGGGTTCATCTGACGCGAGATGATCACGCTCACCAGCCAATGTACCAAGCCCGGGCTCTAAGAGCATTGGTTCAAGGAAATATAAAGCCCGGCATGCACTGCAGACGGAGCCATTGTAGGGGCTAAACCGCATCGCGGGCCGTCTCCAAAATAACAAGCCAAGGCACCACAACCCATTGACTCAAAGCAACTGGCCGTCTTGTTCGATGACACGGTCCAAGCGGTGCAGTAATTGGACCAACCGCGCTTGTGCATCGGCGGGCACGTCGGCTGCAGCCGGCGTGCTGGCGCCGTCCTTGTCGATGGTGGGTGGGGCATCGGCTTGCTCGAAAGCCAAGTTCAGTGCAGCCAAAACGGCAATGCGGTCACGCGCCTTGATCTTGCCCGCGTCGCGGATCTTGCACATGGCTTCGTCCACTTTACGCACCGCACCCATCAAGCGCTCTTCACCGCCTTCGGGGCAACCCAGAATATAGCTTTGGCCCATGATCTGGACGTCGATTTGTCGGTTGCTCATGCGGAGGCCTCAGGCGATGCGGGGGCAGTGGTGGCAGATGAGGGCAGCCGTTCAATGAGTGCATCGACACGGGCTCTGGCTGCGGCCAAGCGCGACTTAAGTTGGTCCCGCTCTAGGCTCAGCGCTTGCACTTGCTGGGTCAGCAAGGCGTTGGTGCGTTGGAGCTCTTCGTGGCGCAGCAACAAGTGATCCACACGCTCGGCGATTTGATCGATGGTGTCGGAATAGGCCATGGCAAACAAGGAAAAAGAATTCCACCATTGTAGGGCGTACCGCACAAGGTCTACCGATTTTGTAGGTTTGCAGACAGCTTTGCGCCTAGAATTCAAGCCGTTGGTGCTCGCGCTGCCGGTTCACGGCTCGCAGTTCAACGGGAAGCAGGAGGGACGGGCCAACATGGCCCACCTAACCTGCGCTGCCCCCGCAACGGTAAGCAGACGGGTCTTCATTCGCGTGAAGACTCCGCTTTCATCTCAAACCACTGGCCGCCCTGAAACAGGCGGCTGGGAAGGTGGTGAAGGTCGCTCTGCCAGCCCGGATACCGGCCAACCAGGTGACCTGTCGCTAGACAGGTTGTAAAGCCCATGCACTGTCGGGGAAGGCGGTGAGGGCGTT
>JANQXJ010000044.1 GCA_030729445.1 Limnohabitans sp.
CCAGGAGTGCATCGACCGATTGGTAGAAGGCTTCGCTGGGCTTTTGCAGGTTATACGAGCCCAGGCTGGCCGGATGGTCCTCGGGCAACACGCCGCGGCCTTGCACTGAAGTGACCACCCCCCAGCCCATCGCCACCAGGCGCTGCACAGCTGCCCCCGCACCCCGGGCCCCCCCGCCCAGCCACAGCAAGGGCCGCTTTTTAGATGCCAACAGATCGGCCAAGGTCTGCACAGCACTGGGAGCAGGCTCCAGCGGGGCGACCGGCCAGGGCATCAGATCAAGGGGCAAAGGCAAGCGCATGCCCTGCACATCGATCGGAATTTCAATGCTGACGGGACCACAGGGCGGCGTGAATGCCACACGCACGGCTTCGCGCAAAGTGGCCAGCGCGGTCTCGGGGTTGCGAATGCGAAACGCATCCTTTCCCACCGACTTGAGCATGGCCAGCTGCGCGGGGTGCTCATGGATGAAGCCCAAATCCCGGTCGAGAAATTCCGATTCGATCTGGCCCGTCAGGTGCAGCAGGGGCGTGCCTGCGGTAATGGCCTCGACCATAGCTCCAGCGGCGTTGCCGCAACCGGTGCCGGTGCTGGTCACACACACGCCCAGTACGCCGCTCACGCGGGCCGCGGCATCGGCCATGTTGCAGGCACCGGCTTCGCCGCGCGCCGAAACAAAACGGATCTGTCCACGGGTGTGGAAGGCGTCGAGGATCGGCATGTTGTGGATGGAGATCACACCATAGGCGGTTTTAACACCGCAGGCTTCCAGAAAACGGGCGACCAATTCGCCCACGGTGATGCTGGCAGAAGACGAGTTCATGCGATTTTCTTTTCCTTGGATTTGGCAGGCCACGCCCCCCTTTGGGGCAAATGGCTCAGACGTTCTGTCAATTGAGCGGCCGCTTCTCGCACCATCTCGACAAGCGGCATCAGCGCCTCGTCTTCAATGCGCTGCGAAGGCACCGAAATGCTGATGGCGGCGGTCACACGGCCTTGCTCATTGAAGACCGGCGCGGCAATGGTGGAAATACCGGTTTCGTACCCGCCCATGCTCACCCCATAACCTTTGTCACGGTCCTGGTCAATCAAGGCGGCCAGGTCCTTCAAGTTGGTCGGCGTTTTGGGGGTATACACAGGCAGCACTTTTTCAGGATAAAGCGCAGCCAGGTCTTTCGGCGCCAGATCAGAGAGCAAGGTTCTGCCCAACACCGTCGCGTGCGCAGGCAAGCGCGCACCCACCTGAATCGAGTGAAACATGGCGTTGCCGCCTGCAGCCTTGGCGATGAACACCACATCGCGTGCGTCGCGCACCACCAAATGGGCCGAAAAACCGCTTCGATCGCGCAAGGCTTCAATCACCGGACGCCCCACCTCGGTCAGCTCCATGGAGGAGAGCAATTCAAAACCCAACCGCAATACAGCCAGGCCCAATTTGTAACTCACACCGTCTGAGCAACGCTCCAAAAATCCGCTTTGCTCCAACGTGAACAACATGCGAAACACCGATGCACGAGGTAAACCCATGCGTCGCGAAAGCTCTGCGCCACTTAGCTGCCTTTCATCGCGGTTGAATTGCATCAGCAACTGCAGGCCGCGCGCCAAGCCAGGTACGGTGTAACGGTCTTCGTTTAGAGGCTTGTCGTTCATGATGCGTTCACTCCAATCCACCCAAAATGGGCAGCCCCAGCAATGCATTCACTACCTCGGCAGCCTCCAGCGGGCACGCATGACCGACAGGGCCCAAACTGATGCGCTTGGCCGCTGCATCCTGGGCCACAGCATCGCAGTTTGCAGGCGGTGTCACCGTGTCGGCTTCGCCACTGGCTACAAGCACAGGACGCCCCAGACTTTTAAGGTCTTGCGCCAAACAAGCCAGACCCAACATTTGCACCGCTTGGGCATAGCCTGCCGGGTCTATTTGGGCCATGGTCTCGCGCACGGCTTCTTGCAACGCAGGCGCAGCACCGGGCGACAACATGGCCGCTGCCCGAGCCTTGGCCATGCCATCGGGGCCGAGTTGCTGCAAATTGCTCAGTCGGCCTTGCACCACGCGTTCACGCTCAACCAAGGGTGCATCACCGTAGCCTCGGGCGGGTGCCAACAAAACCAAACGGCTGACGGCTTGGGGGCGCAATCGAGTGGCACTGGCGGCCATCAAGGCCCCCAAAGAATGTCCTGCCAGCACCACTGACTGGTTCACATACAGTGCATCCAACCACGACCACACACGCTCGGCGTAGTCTTGCGCACTGGGACAATCCATAGGCAAATGCGTGCTGCGGCCATAGCCGGGTGCATCCCAAGCCAGCACCCGAATGTCGCTGCGACCTACAGCCGCACCCAATTGAAAAGCCCAACTGGCCGAAGCCGAGCCGATGCCATGCAGCAACACGTGCGTGACCTTCGGCGCCATGCCGGCACTGCGAAACTGCACCTTGCCGTGCGCGGTGTCCACTGTGGTCCGCACCACGCCCGACAAAGCATCCGAGGGGGTGAGGTTCATGTCAGCGTTTGATTTTCGACAAAGGCGAATCCGGCGGGTACACCGGCGTGATCGGCTTGGGGGTGCCGAGCATCACGCACATCAGGGCGTCTTCGTCGCCGATGTTCTGCTCTTCGCGGTACACGCCAGGCGGCACCGAAATCAGGTCCCGCTCGCCGAGCGTGGCTTCCCAACGCTCACCATCTTTTTCGCAAATGACCTTCATGGTCCCGCGCAGTACAAAGAAGATTTCTTCCACGTCGTAGTGGATGTGCGATGGCCCAATGCCACCGGCCGGAATCAGCATGGTGGAAAAGGTGAAGTGGGCCGAGGGCACGGTGTTGCCGTCTTTGGCCACCCCCGTTGCACCTGTGCCGACATAACGCATTTGGGCACGGCGGTATTTGGGGTCAAAGTCAGCTTGAAACTTGAGCGCGTCCCAGTCGTAGCGGCGGGTCGACTTGAGTGCCACCCGGCTTTGCATCCAATCGGCAAATGACTGGCCGCTTTGCTGCAGCATGCTGGCCTGGATGTGCATCTCAGGCGGGATCTGGGCATTGAGCAAGCCGTTTTCGTTGAAGTGCGGCTGATTGGCAGCTTCCAAAACTTTTTTCGCGTGTGCGTCCATGGTTTTTCCTATTTATTAATTCATGACAAAACCGCCGTTGACCGGCAGCAATTGGCCCGTGATGAAGCCACTGCCCTGGGTCAACAAAAACATGGCAGCCGCATTCACATCCTCTGGAATTTGTGGTCGCTGGATGGCGCGCCCGTTCAGGTAATGGTCGTGACGGGCTTGCGGCACGTACTCGGTGGCTTCCACCAAGGTCAGGCCCGGCGCAATCGCGTTCACGGTGATGGCATCGCCACCCATCTCGCGGGCCAATGACCGGGTCATGGCGATCACAGCGCCTTTGCTCGCTGCATAAGCGAGCAAGCGGGGTGCGCCCCACAAGGCTGTGTCCGAGGCCAGATTGACCACGCGACCACGACCGCTAGCGGCCAAATGTGGCTTGGCCGCCTGGGTCACCAGCCAAGTGCCGCGCACATTCACATCCATCACGCGGTCCCACATATCGAGCGCCAGCTCATCCATGGTCTTACCGCCTGAGTTGGTGATGGCTGCGTTGTTGATCAGGCCCGTCATGCCCCCCATGGCCGCTGCGGCCGCATCGACCCCGCAGCGGATGCTGTCTGGGTCCAGCAAATCAAGGGGCACATAAGTCGCCAGCGGTCCGAGCTCAACCGCCAGGGCTTGGCCGCGTTCGTGCAAAACATCGCTGATGGTCACTTGAGCACCTGCGGCCACCAAAGCCCGGGCAAAACTCTCGCCCAAACCACGGGCTGAGCCGGTGACCAGAACTTTGCAGCCCTGAAGATTGATTTCTTGCATGCTGACCATTCTTTCAGGCACCGCTGCGTTGTGCGTTCACCAGGTAATGCAAGACTCTGTTTTCAGCCAGCACTACAGCGTAATAAGCCAAGATTCCGATCACCGTGAGGGCGCCGATCACCACAAAAACCCCCGCCGTGTTGCCCTGACCTTCAAAGAAAACCAACAAATAGCCCAGGCCCATGTTGCCGCCCACCAACTCCCCCACCACGACACCGATCACCGCCAAAGTACTGGCAATGCGCAGCCCCGAAAACAGCGGCGGCAAAGTGGTCGGGAACTCGACCATGCGAAACACCTGAAAGCGCGTGGCCGAAAAAGACCTGGCCAGGTTGATCAGATCGCCGTCCATGGCGCGCATGGCCGACAGCACATTGATCAGCACAGGGAAGAACACAATCAGCACCGCCACCAGAATCTTGGGGTAAATGGTGTAGCCCAGCCACATCACAAACAAAGGCGCAAATGCGACTTTGGGCGCGATTTGCAGTGCCAACAAGTAGGGCGACAAAATCGCTTCAACCCGGGGTGAGACACCCAAGGCGTAGCCGATGACCGCGCCCAAAAATGAACCCAGCACAAATCCGATCACCACCTCGGCCGCTGTGATGCCTGCGTGCCACATCAAGCGCTCGGTTTCCCAAATTCGTGCGCCTTCCGTCAGCACCTGACTGAAAGGGGGCAACACGAATTTGGGCACACCCAGCCACCCCGGGACGAACTCCCAAACAAGCAAGAACACCACCAAAACGGCCGCACTCCAAGCCGTGGTTGTCAGTTTTTCATGGGACATTTTCAATCGTTCAATGCTTGTTCAGGGGGTTCAATGGCTCATTTGCCCATGACGAACTGGTTGGTGTACAGCTCTTTGGCAGGGGTTTCCTTGGGCACCACGCCATTGCTGACATAGAACTTCTGCAAATCGTTCAAGCGGGCTTCGTCCATTTGGCCGGGCACTTTTTGACTGGCATAAACGTACTTGTTGTACATCTCAAAAACTCCCTGGATATTGGCTTCTTTGCCTTGGTGGGCTGGTACATGCTTAACATACGCAATGGCCGCATCCTTGGGGTTGGCCATGATGTCCTTCATGCCTTTGAGCGTGGCGCGCACGAGCTTCTGAATCAACTCAGGGTTTTTCTGGATGGTCTCATCAGAAGCCAAAATCGCTTGGGCCATGCTCTTGAAATACACATCCGCAGGCAAGATGTCCACTTGGGCACCGGCCCCCATGGCAGAAGCTGCCCAGTCGGGCACACCCGCCATAGCCACTGATTTTTTGGCTGCAAATTGTTGCCAAACGCCAGCAGGACCCGCCGCCTGAATGGTCGCGTCATTTTTGGTCAGCCCCACTTTGCTCAGCATGCCCAGCAATGCGTAGTAAGTGGTGTCTGTGTACGAAATAACCGTCACGGTTTTGCCTTTGAGCTCTCTGGGGCTCTCGATGCGCTCGTCCTTGTGACTGACCAACTGGGTCAAAGAGCCTGCGCCTAAAACAGCCACGGCCTTGACAGGGATGCCCTGTGCACGGGCGATGATGGGCGTGTCACCAATGGCGCCACCAATCACGGCGTTGCCAGCGCCCACCTGTTTGGCCACGTCCACGCCACCGCGGGCGGTCACAAATTTCACATCCAGGCCTTCGGCCTTGTAATATCCCTTGGCTTGCGCCAGCATCCACGGCCCAAATGCCGGCAAAGTGCCCGGCGCGGGCAACAGGTAGGTCACCTCTTGAAGGGGTGCCTGCGCCTGAGAGGCTGACGGCATCACCGCAAGCATGGCCGAGGCCAGCAGGCTCACACAAGTCAAACGTTTGCTGATCATCAAAGTGCTTTTTTTCACAGTTGTCTCCAGTTGGTTTTCAGGGTCAAAAAAAATCAGTGCATGTGGGTATGCGCATCGAGCTTGAGGAGCTCCATCAGGCGGCTGACGTAATCCGCCAATTTAGGGTGCTTGCGCCGCTGCATCGGGTTGTCCCGGTCAGGAATATCGACCACGATTTCTTCGATCATGGTGCCGGGCCGCTCACTCATGACCAAAATACGGTCCGACAAGGCCACCGCTTCGGCCAGGTCGTGGGTGATGAATACCACCGTTTTGCCTTCGCGTTGCACGGTTTGGGCCAAGTCCTGTTGCAGAATCATTTTGGTTTGGGCATCCAGCGCGGAAAATGGTTCATCCATCAGCAGCACCAAGGGGTCCACCGCCAAGGTGCGTGCCAAAGCGGCGCGCTGACGCATGCCACCCGACAATTGGTTCGGGTAATGCTCACCAAAGCCCTTGAGGTGGCATTGCACGAGCAAGCGCTCAGCAATGGCTTCGCGTTCAGACCGCTGCACGCCGCGCAACTCCAGACCAAAAGTCACGTTTTCCATGATCGTGCGCCATGGCATGAGCAAATCTTTTTGCAGCATGAAGGCCACATGTTTGTTGGGCCCAGCCACCACTTCACCATTGACCTTGACCACGCCGGCCGAAGGCTTGGACAGCCCTGCGCCCATGTTGAGCAACGTGCTTTTGCCGCAGCCTGAAGGACCAATGATGGACACCACCTCGCCCTTGGCGATGGCGAAATGGATATCGCGTGCAGCCAACACCTCGGCAGACTTTCCGCGTGCGGCAAAGCGCTTTTCCACCCCGATGAATTCAATGGCCGGGGTCTTGGAATCAGGTGTGATGCTCATGCTTTTTGTTTTACCAAAGAAACGTTGATTTATTACGGAATCAATCCTACACTTTTATGTGAATTTGGCAAGACCCGATCAAAAAAATCAGGCGTCAAAATGCGGACGAAAAAAAACCTGAAACACCGCGATGTTTCAGGTTCTTAGCGGCCCGGCGCGCCGGGAATCGCCTGATCAGGAGCTGAACAAGAAATTCATCACGTCGCCATCTTTCACGACGTAGTCCTTGCCTTCCGCACGCATCTTGCCCGCGTCTTTGGCGCCTTGCTCGCCCTTGAAAGCGATGAAGTCGTCAAACGCGATGGTTTGGGCACGGATGTAGCCCTTCTCGAAATCGGTGTGGATCACGCCCGCCGCTTGTGGGCCGGTGTCGCCGACACGGATGGTCCAGGCCCGCACTTCTTTCACACCCGCTGTGAAATAGGTTTGCAAGCCCAGCAAGCTGTAAGCCGAACGGATCAGGCGGTTCAGGCCCGGTTCGTCCTGACCGATTTCCTTCAAGAACTCCAGACGGTCTGCATCGTCCATCTCGGACAACTCGGCTTCGATCTTGGCGCAAATGGCCACCACAGGCGCGTTTTGCTTGGCGGCAAAAGCCTTCAGGCGATCCAAGAAAGGGTTGTTCTCGAAGCCGTCTTCCGACACGTTGGCCACGAACATGGCGGGCTTGGCGGTGATGAAGAAGAACTGCTTGAGTTCGATGCGCTCTTCTTTGCTGAAGTCGATGGTGCGCACCGGCTGGGTGTCGTTCAAGGCGGCCTGGCACTTTTCCAGGATCGCCATTTGTTTAACCGCTTCTTTGTCGCCGGAGCGGGCGATTTTGCTCACGCGGTGGATGGCTTTTTCAACTGCGGCCAAGTCGGCCAAGCACAGCTCGGTCTGGATGACTTCGATGTCGGCAATCGGGTCCACCTTGTTGGCGACGTGGATGACGTTGTCGTCTTCAAAGCAGCGCACCACGTTGACGATGGCATCGGTCTCGCGAATGTGGGCCAAAAACTTGTTGCCCAGGCCTTCACCCGTGCTGGCCCCGGCCACCAAACCGGCAATGTCCACAAACTCCACAATCGCGGGCACGATGCGCTCGGGCGTGATGATGTCGGCCAACTGCTGCAGGCGTGGGTCGGGCACCTCCACAACACCCGTGTTGGGCTCGATGGTGCAAAAGGGGTAATTTTCAGCGGCGATGCCAGCTTTGGTCAGGGCGTTGAAAAGGGTGGATTTGCCCACATTGGGCAGACCCACGATGCCGCATTTGAGGCTCATGGAAGGCTTTCGGTGATTCGGGGGGAAGATTCGGAAATCAACCCGCGATTTTAACGGCTCAGCCCGGGGTCACCGGCCCGGCCCCAAAGTCCCCGGCAGCCCAGCGCCATGGGCCGCCTCCTTACAATGCGGGCATGGCTCTTCCCCCTGACATTTGCATCCGTGGCGCTGGCATCGTG
>JANQXJ010000045.1 GCA_030729445.1 Limnohabitans sp.
GTGCACCAGCTTGTAATCGGCCGCGCCCAGCAGCGGGTGGCCTGCGTGGCGGCCCCAACGGGCTTGGTCGATCACGCTTTGCGGGTGCTCGATGCGCACGCCAATCGAAAACGCTTTGGCCTGCATGGCCACGCCGCGGCGGTGCAGCATGACAAAGGTGTCGCGCGAGCTGTGGCCCAAGGCCATGACGGCGTAGCGCGTGTGCAGGGTCTGGCTTTGGCCCGTGTGCAGGTCTTGCACCTGCAGCCCAGTGAGTTGCTGTCCACCCGCAGCGGGCACGAGCAGCACATCGCTCACGCGCTGCTCAAAGCGGATCTCACCGCCCAGCGCAATGATTTGCTCACGGATGTGCTCAACCACCTTGACCAGCTTGAAGGTGCCGATGTGCGGGTGCGCAGCGTACAGGATGTCGGCAGGCGCGCCAGCTTTGACGAATTCGTCCATGACCTTGCGGCCCAGATGGCGCGGGTCTTTGATCTGGCTGTAGAGCTTGCCGTCAGAGAAGGTGCCTGCACCGCCTTCGCCAAACTGCACATTGCTCTCGGGGTTGAGCACTTTTTTGCGCCACAGGCCCCAGGTGTCTTTGGTTCGCTCACGCACGGGCTTGCCGCGCTCCAGCACGATGGGCTTGAAGCCCATTTGCGCCAGCGCCAAAGCCGCGAACATGCCGCAAGGCCCAAAGCCCACCACCACCGGGCGCTCACCTTCTTCCGCACCAAAACTGGCCGGGGCCTGGCAAGGTGGGTGCCAAGTCATGTCGGGTGTGGGCTGAATGTGGGGGTTCTTTTCAAACTGCTTCAGCAAGCGGTTTTCGGTCTGTGCATCGGCCAGTGAAAGGTCGACGATGTAGACCGCCAGCAAGTCGGCCTTGCGGGCGTCAAAGCTGCGTTTGAAGACGTGAAGGGCGGCGATGTCGGCAGCGCTGATGCCCAGGGCCTGGGCCGCCATTTGGCGCAGAGCTTCGATGGGGTGCGGCGTGGGCAGCCGGTCTTCGTCGGTTTCGGACGGCGCGTCGGCCGCGCGGCGCGATTCAATCGGCAGGGCCGACAAGGGGAGTTTGAGTTCTGAAA
This sequence comes from Limnohabitans sp., assembly GCA_030729445.1. Taxonomy (GTDB): domain Bacteria; phylum Pseudomonadota; class Gammaproteobacteria; order Burkholderiales; family Burkholderiaceae_C; genus Limnohabitans_A. The sequence continues at coordinate 1,071 of JANQXJ010000045.1, forward strand.
TCCGGATCATGGCAACCTCTGTGGCTTGTGGTTATCAAGCAAGAAGCGGTGATTATCTACGGACAGTGCCCTGTCACCCCGGACTTGATCCGGGGTCCATCTTCGAGGGGCATGGATCCCGGATCAAGTCCGGGAAGACGAAAAACCTGTCGCCTCGGGGGAAGATCCGGGGGCCATCCCCCTGCATGCTATGGATGCCGGATCAGGTCCGGGATGCTTTGCTGTTGCCGGAGATCTCAAGCCGGCAAGAATCCTTCGATCGAGAGGTAGCGCTCGCCCGTGTCGTAGTTGAAGCCCAGCACCGTGGCCCCGGCGGGCAGCTCGGGCAGTTTTTGGGCAATGGCGGCCAAGGTGGCGCCCGAGGAGATGCCGACCAGCATGCCTTCTTCGCGTGCCGAGCGGCGGGCGTATTCACGGGCTGCTTCGGCGTCGACCTGAATCACGCCATCCAGCAGACCCGTGTCCAGGTTTTTGGGAATGAAACCCGCACCAATGCCTTGAATGGGGTGGGGTGCGGGTGCACCGCCCGAAATCACAGGTGACGCAGCAGGCTCGACCGCAAAAACTTTCATCTGTGGAAACCGCGCTTTGAGTACACGGGCCACACCCGTCAGGTGTCCGCCTGTGCCCACGCCCGTGATGAGGGCGTCGATGCCCTCGGGGAAGTCGGCGAGGATTTCTTGCGCAGTGGTGCGCACATGCACCTCGATGTTGGCGGGGTTTTCAAACTGCTGGGGCATCCACGCGCCCGGTGTGCTGGCCACCAAGGCCTGGGCCCGGGCAATGGCGCCTTTCATGCCTTCGGCGCGAGGCGTCAGGTCGAAGCTGGCGCCATAGGCCAGCATCAGGCGGCGGCGCTCGATGCTCATGCTGTCGGGCATGACCAGCACCAACTTGTAGCCTTTGACGGCGGCCACCATGGCCAGGCCAATGCCGGTGTTGCCCGAGGTGGGTTCAACGATGGTGCCGCCGGGCTGCAGTGCGCCGGATTTTTCGGCAGCTTCAACCATGGCCAGCGCGATGCGGTCCTTGATGGAGCCGCCCGGGTTGCTGCGTTCGGATTTGATCCAGACATGGGCATCTTTGCCAAACAGGCGCTGGATGCGCACATGGGGCGTGTGGCCGATGGTGTCGAGAATGGAGTGGGCTTTCATGCTGTTTCCAAGGGGGAGGTGATGCTTGGTATTGTGCGGGAGCGGGGCGCTGGGTGCTTGTCTTGTGTGGCACAGCGCAGCTGCTGAGGAGACTTTGGCAAGCCTGCGGCGTCTGGGCCTGGCCTCAGGCGATAATCACATGGTGAAGCACGCCAGACCGTCGCTGGTGCAATCTCCGAAAGGAGGCACTGGAGGAACGTCCGGACTGCACAGGACAGCGTAGGAGGTAACACCTCTCCACCGTGAGGTGAGGATCAGAGCAACAGAGACGAGCCGATTGAGTTCGGGTGAAACGGGCAATCTCTACGCGCAGCAATACCAAGTAGGCCAGCGTTGATGTGGTTCCGCAGAGCTGGCGGGTAGGTAGCACCGAGCCGGGTGGGCAACCCCCGGCCCAGAGTAATGGCGGTCACGCAGCGGGCAACCGCTGTGCACAGAATCCGGCTTATCGGCGGGCTTCACACTTTTTCCTCAGGGCGCAGCCCACAAAAAAACCCGCCGAAGCGGGTTTTTTTGTGGAGGCTTGAAGCCGTTCAGCCGTTCAGCCGTTCAGCCGTTCAGCCGCTTAGCCGCTTAGCCGCGAGAGGGCATCAGGCTGCCAGCCAGGGCAAACACCGAATTAGGGGCGGTGATCTTCAAGGTGCTTTTGGGCTTGGCAAACACGCCGCGCTTGACGGCGGGTTGCGGTGCTGGCTCAACGGTGACACCTTTGGTCCGCTGCTCAGCCACCAATTGGCGCAGCGTGATGGACTGCAAGTGGGTCAGCATTTTTTCGTTCAAGCTGGACCACAACTCGCTGCTCATCCAGCCGCCTTCGGCCGCAGATTCTTCTTCGGTGGGGGCGTCAACAGCACCCACGATGTCGGCCATGGTGATTTTTTCAGCATTGCGCGACAGCGAATAACCGCCGCCGGGGCCTCGGGTGCTCTCGACCAAGCCATGCTGGCGGAGTTTGCTGAACAGTTGTTCCAGGTAGGACAGCGAAATCTGGTGGCGTGTGCTGATGGCCGCCAGCGACACGGGGCCACGGTCTTCGCGCAACGCCACATCGATCATGGCGGTGACGGCAAATCGGCTTTTGGTGCTCAAACGCATGCTGGGCTCCTTTCTGCGTTTTGGTGACCTGCAAAAGCAGGCCATCCAGTGGGGTCAAGGCTGCAGGTTGTGCAGGGTGACTGATCAGTAATTTTCTCAGACTGTATTGTCAGGTGGTGATAAACCGGGTTTATTCAAGGCTTAATCTAACTTATTTGAGCCTTTAAACGGATTAAAAACAGATTAAAACCGCTCGTGGCTCTCGGTCTGCCGCCATTGCCCCGGCTCCAGGGGGGCCAAACCGATGCGGCCCACGCGTTGGCGGCGCAAGTCTTGCAGGGGGCATTGCTCGTCCAGCCAGCGGCCCAATTCCAGCCCGTCGATGTCTTTTCCCGCGATGCGCAGCACCGTGAGGGTGTCGGTTTGGCGGTTGATGCTGGCGCGGATGCCTGGGCCATTCAGGGCTTTGATCAGGCCGTCTGGCGCTTCGCCGCCCACGGTGGCCATCCATTCTTGCTCCATGGGGCTGCGGCGGTCTTCCAGGTGGCGCAGCACGCCCACGTCGTCCGTGAAGATGCACAGACCGCTGGCCGGTTTGGCCAGAGGCAGGGGCATTTGCATCTTGGCCAAGCGCTCGGGGCCCCACAAGCCGGGCTGGGAGGCTTTGAGCCCCACGGTGTCTTGCAGCCAGGCCAGGTTGGCCACCCGGTGCGCGGGTTTGAACAGCACCAGGGTCATGGGGGCGAGCGAGGCCATCGAGACCAGGCGGTTCACCAACACGGTTTGTTCTTCACGCACACGCCGGGCCGGATCGGTCACGACTTTGCCAGCCACCTGAACGCCACCGGCCACGATCAGGGCTTCGGCTTCGCGGCGGGAGCAGTTTTGCTCGGCGGCCACGCGTTTGGCTAGGCGGATGCCTTCTTCAGAGGAAATCATCGATGCTTTCAAAAATACTCAAAGCGAATCAAGACAGCGCTTGTTCGCGGATGTGGTCGACATGCGCTTGCAAAGAGCGTGCGGCCACGGGCCACAGGCGCGGCGGCACGTCGTCGTAGGCTTTTTCCACCCACTCTTGCAAGCTGCCTTGGGGCAGGGCCTGCATGGCGGCGGCTATTTTGGCCTCCCGCTTCAAGCGGTGGGCCTTGAGGTGGGTGATGGCCTGGTGCGCAAAACCCAGCACATGGCCGTGCGCGGGCAAGATGAATTCGATGCCCCCGGCTTCGCAGGCCGCCGCGAGTTTGTCCAGCGAATCCAAATAATCGCCCATGTGGCCATCGGGCGGGTCGATCACGGTGGTGCTGCCGTTGAGCACATGGTCGCCCGAAAACAGCAGGCCGTCTTCTTCGAGTACCAGGCACAGGTGGTTGGCCGCGTGGCCGGGCGTGTGCACCACGCGCAGGGTGTGGGTGATCTCGCCTTGGGCGCCGATGCCCTGCAGCACCAGTTTTTCATCATCGGCCAGTTCGCGCTCGGGGGTGAAGCGGCTGTTGGCGCGTGAAGTGGGTTTGGAGGCCAGGCCCAGGATAGGCGGTTTGTTCGTGCACAGCGCCTGCAGCGGGGCCGCGCCGGGCGAGTGGTCCGGGTGTGAGTGGGTGCACACAATGGCTTTGATTTGGCCGCCTGCGGCACGCCAGATGCGTTGCAGGTGCTCGTTGTCGGCCGGGCCGGGGTCGATGGCGATGTAGCCGGTGTTCGGGTCGCCCACCAAATAACTGTTGGTGCCGGGGCCGGTCATCACGCCGGGGTTGGGGGCGGTCAGGCGCTGCACGTTTTGCAGCAGCGGCACGGTTTGGTCGGTCCGCCAGTCCAGATGGTGTTGTATTTGCCCATCTGGGCTGACCAGGGCCAGCTCGCCAAATGGGGCTTCGTGCTCCATGTAACGCGCTTCGTTGCCTGCCAGCCAGCCGGCACGGGGGCAGCTGGTCCACAGCGGTTCGTCATTCACGGCGCAGGCCTGCAGCACGTCTTCAACCTTGGCAAAGGCTTTGAGGCGGTCGAGTGTGCGGATGGTCGGGAAGATGATGAAAAACTGGCCGGCAGCATGGCGGTCCAGCGCGTCTTGTGGGCGCACCCAAACCGGCTCGAACTGTTCGGACTCGTCGGCCACCGGGGTTTGGCCTTCGGGCATGCGGGCCACCAGAAAAGGCACGTCAAAGCGGCGCGGCAAGTCACGGTCGGTGATCCAGTGGGCCAGCACGAACACTTGGTCTGCAGCCAGCGTCAGGCCTTGGGCTTGGCATTGCGCAGCCAAAGGGGCTTTGCGGTCGATTTGTGCGATGTCGGTGTTGTCGGCCCAGCGGCCATCGGCGTGGCGGGCGAACAAAATGCCCAGCTCTTCAAAGCTCTCGCGGATGGCGGCAATCGCCTGGGTCAGGTGCAAGTCGCTTTGTTTGGGGCGGCGCTGCGCCATACCGTGCGCCTGAGCATCGGCCGCATCGATGCCGCCGCCCGGGAACACATAGGCACCGGGCGCGAAACTGGCCGTCATGGAGCGACGGGTCATCAGCACTTCGATGCCGTGTGGCCCGTCGCGCAGCAGCAGCACGGTGGCGGCTGGGCGCAGGGGCGCGGGTTCACGTTGGGGGTAGAGGAGTTGGGAGGTGCGTGCCATGCCCCATTATCAGGGGGCTAAGGTCCCATCCCCGGGCGATAATCGAGGCCATGCACATCCGCTTTACCAAGATGCAAGGGGCCGGCAACGATTTTGTCGTGCTCGACGAGACGCAAGGCCGCTTGGGCCTCACCACGGCCCAGTACCGCTTTCTGGCCGATCGCCACTTCGGCGTGGGGGCCGACCAGATCCTCACGGTGAGGCCGTCGCCCGCGCCAGGCCTGGACTTTGAATACGTGATCCACAACGCCGATGGCGGCGAGGTGGAGCACTGCGGCAACGGGGCTCGCTGCTTTGTGCGCTACGTGCGCGACAAGGGCCTGACCGACAAAGCCACTGTGCGCGTGAAGGTGCAGCAAGGTGAGATTGAGCTGCGCATGAACCCCGATGGCCGCGTCACGGTCGACATGGGGGCTCCCGTCTTTGACTGGGAGCGTGTGCCCTTCAAACCCATCGGCCTCATCAGTGACCAGGTCAACGGCTGGCCGGTGTTCGATTTGGCGCTGGGCGAGTTGGGCATTGCCCGTGTGGGCGTGGTGTCCATGGGCAACCCGCATGCGGTGCAGCGTGTGGACAACGTGGACACCTTCCCGGTGCTGGCCCAGGGCCCGCTGATCGAAAACCACCCCGCCTTTCCGAATCGGGTGAACGCGGGCTTCATGCAGATTGTCTCTAGCAGCCAAATCAAATTGCGCGTGTTCGAGCGCGGCGCGGGCGAGACGCTGGCCTGCGGCACCGGAGCTTGCGCGGCGGTGGTGGCGGGCATTCGCCAGGGCTGGCTGGACGCGCGTGTGGATGTGCAGACCCACGGCGGCGTGCTCACCATCGAGTGGGCGGGCCAGGCCGACAGCCCGGTGCTGATGACTGGCCCGGCCACTTCTGTTTTTGAGGGCAGCATCGATGTGCCTGATTCACTTTGACCTTTTGAATTTCTGGAGCCCCGCATGACCACGCCTGAACCCATGAGCCCGATCACCGAAGACGACATCGCCGACTATTTGGTGAACACGCCGGACTTTTTTGAGCGCCACGCCTCGCTCTTGGCCACCGTGCAGCTCACCCACCCGCAAAGCCACCGCGCGGTGGGCCTGCAAGAGCGCCAGGCACAAATGCTGCGCGACAAAATCAAGGGCTTGGAGCACCGCATCATGGACATGATCCGGCACGGCAACGAGAACATGATCCTCACCGACAAGCTGCACCGCTGGTCGTGTGAATTGTTGGTCACGCCGCAGGACCAGCTCGCCGCATCGGCGGTCGAGAACATCCGCGAACTCTTTCAGGTGCCGCAAGTGGCTTTGCGCTTGTGGTCGCTGCAGGCCGAACACGCGCAGGCGGCCTATGCACAGGGCGTGAACGAGGTGGTGCAGACACTGGCCACTTCTCTCGACCGGCCTTATGTCGGGCCGAATGCTGGGTATGAGGCTGTGCAGTGGCTGGACGAGCCGAAACAAGCCGCATCTTTGGCCCTGTTGGCTTTGCGTGCGGCCCCCGGGAAGCCCGCCTTTGGTTTGCTGGTGCTGGCCTCGCCCGACGCACAGCGCTTTAACAGCCAAATGGGCACCGACCTGCTGGAGCGCCTGGCCGAGCTGGCGGGTGCGGCTTTGTCAGTTTTGCAAGCGCAGCAGGCTTGATCCGTGTCGCAAGCGGCCATGTCGGACGCAGCGGCCGCCGAACCGCTGGTCACCCGCTACCTGGACCATGTGCGCTTTGAAAAACGCTTGGCCGAACGCACCTGCACTTTGTACCAGCTGGATTTGATGCGCTTGGCCGAGATGGCTTTGGCCTCTCAAGTACCCTTGCTGCAGGTGCAAAGCGGCCATGTGCGCCGCTGGGTGGCGCAGATGCACAGCGCTGGGCGCAGTGGGCGTGGCATTGCCCTCATCTTGTCGGGCTGGCGCGGGTTTTACACCTGGCTGGGGCGCGAGGGCCTGATTCCCCTCAACCCGGTGGCCGATGTGCGGGCCCCGCGTGTGGCCAAGCCCCTGCCCAAGGCGTTGGGCGTGGATGAGGCGATGCAGCTGGCCGAGCACGAAGAGGACAACGACGACCCCTGGTTGGAAGCCCGCGATGCGGCCATGGTCGAGCTCTTGTATGGCTGCGGCCTGCGCATGGCCTAGCTGACCGG
>JANQXJ010000046.1 GCA_030729445.1 Limnohabitans sp.
CCGACAGACCAAAGATCCAGGACACATCGGCCCGCTGCGCCGAGAACTCGGCCGCGAACGATTCAAAAAACGCCGCAAACGAATACGACACCCCAAAGATCATCGCCAGGCAAGCAAAGGTGGCCCAAACCACCACCCAGGCATAGGGGGTTTCTTTCATGCGGTCTCCGGTGTCGATGGCTGAAAATTTCTTAGTTGTCATTGTGCGCTGGAAACCCGTACTGGTAGCCATACAGCCGCTGCGATGGCGACACGCACTCACAGAGGCCAAACACCCGTCAGTCCGTAGGCCTATCGGTGGCCATGGCGCTCAAGCCAGCCAATAATGGACACGCATGTTGCCATTGCCCAGCCCCAGCCCCAGCCCCAGGACCCGCCCATGACCGCCCAAGAACGCGACCAGCTCCAGCAATTTTTGGCCGCCTTGCGCCAGCAACGCAGCCACCCCAAAGACACTCTGGCCGATGGTTGGATCCGCGAAGCGCTGGCGCAGCAGCCCGATGCACCTTATTGCCTGGTGCAGCGCAGCATGGCCCTGCAGCTGACCCTGAATGCCTCCCAAGCCCGACTGGCGCAGTTACAAAAGCAGTGCGATGAACAAGCCGCCCAATTGCAAGCCTTAACGTCTAAGCCAACGCCCACAGCGGCCTTGTCCAACAGGCCTGCCGATGCAGGTGCTGGTTCGATGGCCGCCCCCTTGGCCCAAGCGCAGCCCAGTCTCTGGGGGCGTGGCCTGCTGGCGCAAGTCAGCGGCAACGCGCTCGGCGTGACGGCGGGGGTGGTGGCGGGTGGTTTGTTGCTGCAAGGCCTTCAAGGGTTGTTCGGGCAGGCAGCGGCGCCATCCGATGTGGCCCAAGGCGCGGCAGGCAACTTGTCCACCGCCGACCCGGATGCAGGTGACGGCTTGTGGGACCTGGGCGACGACTGGGCCTGATTTCTTGGAGTTTTTCTGCTCAGCGGCTGTAGGCCAAGCCCAGCGCCACGCCACCAAACAAATCGCCTTCGACGAGCTGCACCCCTTTGAATTCAGCCTGCAATGTGGCTTGGAAGGTGCTCAAGGCCGAAGAGCCGCCCGTGAGGTAAATCGCGTCCAGTGACGCGTCGGTCAGCCCCGCGCTTTGCACACACTCACGCGCACAGGCCACGGTGCGGACCAGCAAGTCGTGCAAATGCGCTTGCATGTCGCGCACACCCAATTTCGCTGACAAGCCGCGCTCGATCACCGACAGGTCGATCCCGGTTTCAGCTTGGCCCAGTGAGCAGCGGATCTTGGCCTGCTCTACCTCGTGGGCCATGTGGTGGCCGTGGCGCTCTTGCAATACACACATCAGCCGTTCATGCAGGCGCGGCTCGCTGTAATTGCTGCGCAGGGTCTGCGCATGGGCAATCGCTTTGGGCTGGTATTGCCAGTGGATCAGGTGCCAAGTGGCCAAATCAAAAAACACCCGGTTGGGCACCTCGCGCTGGTCGGGGCCCAGATGTTTGAAACCGAGCAGCGGCATGACCTGCGCCAGGTTCAGCTGGCGATCGTAGTCAGTGCCGCCAATGTGCACACCCGTGGTGGCCAAAATGTCATCGCTCCGGTCAGCACGGTGCATGCGCTCAGGCCCCAGCCGGACCACAGTGAAGTCCGAGGTGCCGCCCCCTAAGTCGACCACCAGCACGGTGCTTTCTTTTGTCAGGCGCTGCTCGTAGTCCAGCGCGGCGGCAATGGGCTCGAGCTGAAAGGACACCTCTTCAAAGCCCACCGCCTCCACGGCCCGCTGCAGAGAAGCTTGCGCTTGTGCATCGCGCTCGGGGTCCTCGTCCACAAAGTGCACGGGGCGTCCCACCACCACACGACGCGGTGCGCTGCCCAGACTTTGAGTGGCGCGTTCGCGCAGGGTCGCCAAAAAGGTGGTGATGATGTCCTGAAAACTGATCTGCTGGTGACCGATTTGTGTGGTCTCCAGCAAAAGAGGGCTGCCCAGCAGGCTTTTGAGCGAGCGCATCAATCGGCCCTCGGTGCCCTCCAGGTAATGACCAATGGCATCCCGCCCGAAGTGTGTGCTGCCGTCCTCGGCGTTGTAGAAAACGGCCGTGGGCATGGCCAGGGCATCGCCCTCCAGCGGGATCAAGCGTGCGCTGCCTTGAGCGCCGAGCCAGGCCATGGCCGAATTGGAGGTGCCGAAATCGATGCCGAGCGTGCCGGCGGGGGAAGAATTCATGGGTAAGAGGAGCGTGCTGAGGCGGAGGTGGCAGGCCAAAGCGCTGACCGTCGAAGGACTGGGGATTCTGCCACTGTCAGCCCCGCCAAATCGGGGAGAATCGACGTTGTTTCAATTTTGTCTACGCACACCCCCATGACCGAAGCCCCAACACCCGATTCATCCGCTGCTGCCCGCCCCGCACTGCCCGACCGCCTGGCCATCGACGCCCGCAGCCCGCACCATGTGCGTGCCGTGTTCGAGCACGACATCGGCATCCGCTTCAACGGCAAGGACCGCAACGACGTCGAGGAATACTGCATCAGCGAAGGCTGGGTGCGCGTGCCCGCAGGTAAAACGCTGGACCGCAAAGGCCAGCCGTTGCTCATCAAGCTCAAAGGCAAAGTCGAAGCGTTTTACCGTTGAGTCTGCACATGAACGCCCCTGCCGGAAAACTCCCGCTCGAAGGCTTGCGCGTCGTCGAGTTCACCCACATGGTCATGGGCCCCACCTGCGGCATGGTGTTGGCCGACATGGGGGCTGAAGTCATCAAGGTCGAACCCATTGAGGGTGACCGCACGCGGCATTTGTTGGGCTCGGGTGCAGGTTTTTTCCCGATGTTCAACCGCAACAAAAAAAGCATCCAGATCAACTTGCAAAGCCCCGAGGGGGCTGAGGTGGCCCGCCGCTTGTGTGCCACGGCCGACGTGGTGGCCGAGAACTTCAAGCCCGGCACCATGGCCAAGTACGGCCTGGACTATGCCAGCCTGTCTGCGAAGCACCCCAAGCTGATCTACGCCAGCCTCAAGGGTTTTCTGCCCGGCCCCTACGATCACCGCACGGCACTCGACGAGGTGGTGCAGATGATGGGCGGACTGGCCTACATGACCGGGCGCCCGGGTGACCCGCTGCGTGCGGGCACCAGCGTGAACGACATCATGGGCGGCATGTTTGGGGCGATTGGTGTGCTGGGTGCACTCATCCAGCGGGGCATCACCGGGCGGGGGCAAGAGATCCAATCGGCGCTGTTTGAGAACAACGTCTTCCTGGTCGGCCAGCACATGCTGCAGTACGCCATCACCGGCAAAGCGGCCGAGCCCATGCCCAACCGCATCTCGGCTTGGGCGGTGTACGACGTGTTCACCGTCAAAAATGGCGAGCAAATCTTTTTGGCCGCTGTGAGCGACGCGCAGTGGGCCACCTTTTGCGATGTGTTGGGCTTTGCCGACTTGAAAGCCGATGCGCGTTACTTTGACAACAACGCCCGCGTGTCTCTGCGTGCCGAGTTGATGCCTGATCTGCGCCGCCGCTTGGCGGCTTTCACGGCGGCCGAGCTGACCGCCATTTTTGAAAAGGCTGGCCTTCCCTTTGCGCCCATCGTCAAACCCGAAGAGCTGTTTGACGACCCGCACCTTCAGGCTACTGGCGGCTTGGCCGATGTGCGCCTGTCTGATGGCCCCAAAGCCGGGCAGACCGCCCCCGCCGCCTTGTTGCCATTCACCATGGGTGGGCAACGCCTGGGCGTGCGCCATCAGCCGCCCACGCAAGGTGAGAACACCGACGAGCTGCTGCAAGCCCTGGAAATGAGTGCGGCAGAAATTACCCACTTGCGCAGCATCCAAGCGGTCGCTTGAAAGGCTGGGCTTTCGCCATCGGGGTTTCAGTGCTTGACACACTGAGCGCCAGCGACGACGATCCAACCCCATGTCCATCCAGGTTTTGATTTTCGGCATCCACCTCGCCCGCAGCACGCGGGGTAAGCCTTGCGCGCCGCCGCAGGCTTGAAGCTTTTCTTGTAGGTCGGGCCTTCAGGTCCGACGTGTTTTCGGTCCACCACCGACATGCCGGGGCCAAAGCCACCGACCTACAACTCCCCCCGTTTCATTTGACCGATTTCATTCGGGCCATGCTCATCCTGCAGCGTGGCCCCGTTCACTGCTGGAGATTTAAATGGCCGATCTGTTTGACAACCCCATGGGTTTGTGTGGCTTCGAGTTTGTCGAGTTCGCCTCGCCTGTTCCCAATACGCTGGAGCCGCTGTTCGAGAAAATGGGTTTCACATTGGTGGCGAAACACCGCTCCAAAGACGTGGTGCTGTACCGCCAGGGCGACATCAATTTCATCGTCAACCGCGAGCCCAAAAGCTTGGCGGGCTACTTCGCATCCGAGCATGGGCCTTGCGCATGTGCCTTGGCGTTTCGCGTGAAGGATTCGCACAAAGCCTATGCCCGGGCGCTGGAACTCGGGGCGCAGCCGGTGGACGTGCCCACGGGCCCGATGGAGTTGCGCTTGCCCGCCATCAAGGGCATTGGCGGCGCGCCTTTGTATTTGATCGACCGCTTTGAAGACGGCAAGAGCATTTACGACATCGACTTCGAATTCATCGACGGCGTGGACCGACACCCCCCTGGCCACGGCCTTAAGCTCATCGACCACATGACACACAACGTCTACAAAGGGCGCATGGCGTACTGGAGTGGTTTTTACGAGAAGCTCTTCAACTTCCAGGAAATCCGTTACTTCGACATCAAGGGCGAATACACGGGCCTGACCAGCCAAGCCATGATGGCGCCCGACGGCATGATCCGCATCCCCTTGAACGAAGAGTCGGGGAAGACGGGCGGCCAGATCGAAGAGTTCTTAATGCAGTTCAACGGCGAGGGCATCCAGCACATTGCCCTGCTCACCGACGACCTCTTGAAAAGCGTGGACGCACTGCAGATGGCGGGCATCCCGCTGATGACCGCGCCGAACGACATTTATTACGAGATGCTCGAAGAACGCCTGCCGGGCCATGGCGAGCCCGTGGCCGAGTTGCAGGCGCGTGGCATCTTGATGGACGGCTCCACGGCCAATGGCGAAAAGCGTTTGCTGCTGCAAATCTTCAGCCAAACCCTGCTGGGTCCGGTGTTCTTCGAGTTCATCCAGCGCAAGGCCGATGAGGGCTTTGGCGAGGGCAATTTCAAAGCGCTTTTTGAAAGCCTGGAGCGCGACCAGATTCGCCGGGGGGCGATTGTGGTCGAGTGACCACTGTGTAAAATGGTTTGGGTAGTCAATTCTGACTACCCAAAGATTCGGAGCCACACATGCCCGCCAATGTTGCTGCTTCTGCTGCCACCAGCCCCACTAGTTTGAAATTGCCCAACGCACTTAAATTGCAGTTGGAAGAAGATGCCCAACAAATGGGCATGAGCTTGCATGCGTTCATGCTCAACACGCTTGCAGACGCTGCCCAGCGCAAGCGTTTGCGACAAGGCTTCGCCCAAGACGCGGCCGATGCATTGGCCGACATGAAGGCCACCGGCAAGGGCCACGCCTTGGACGATGTACGCGCTTATTTTGACCAAATGAAAAACCACCGTCATGGGCAAGCCAAGCGTCCAGTGGCCTTGCGCACCAAAAAGCTGGGCTAAGTTGTGGCTGCCGTTTTTCTGAGCCAAGCGGCATTCCAAGACTTGGTTCGGCTGGAGGACTTTCTGCACACGTCGGCAGACCCTTTGGCCGGGGATTTGTTGGATTTCATATTGGATGCTTTGCAAGTTTTGACGCATCAACCGGGTATTGGCCGCCCGGTCGAAGGCGGCTTGCGTGAGCTGATCATTTCACGTCGGCGAAGCGGCTATTTGGCGCGCTATGCGTGGGACGAAGTCTTGGACCGCGTGATGGTGGCCCGCATACGTCACCAGCGAGAAGCGGGATACCAAGACGGGGAAGTTTGAGGCTGCGTTGGCGGCCGTTTTAGCCTGCGCCGTTGCACACCCGCAGCACCTGCTCGCCATAGGCCTCGAGTTTCTTCACGCCCAAGCCGCTGATGCCTTGCAGCTGGGCCAGGCTTTGCGGCGCGGCTTCGGCAATGGCGGCCAGCGTGGCGTCGTGGAAGATCACATAAGCGGGCAGGTTGTGTTCTTTGGCCACTTCGGCGCGCCAGGCCTTGAGGTTGATGAAGCGCACCATCGCATCGGGCCCCAGGTTGGCCGCAGCAGGCGCGGGGCCGCTGCGGGTGCGGCCTTTTTTGTCGCTGCGTTGGCTGGTGCTCTCGCGCAATTGCACGGGCACATCGCCTTTGAGCACGGCGCGTGACGCCTCGGTCAGGTGCAGGGTGCTGAAGCCGTCTTCGGTGTGCACATGCAAAGCGCCGATGGCGATCAGCTGGCGCATCACGGCGCGCAGTTGTTGTTCGCTGTATTCGGCGCCCAGTCCAAAGGTGCTGATGCTTTCATGGCCACGTTGCGCCACCTTTTCGGTTTTTTTGCCTCGCACGATGTCCATGGTGTGGCTCGCCCCAAAGCTGTGGCCGCTGCTTTGCTGGGTGCGGTACACGGTGGACAGCAGCTTGCGTGCGGCATCGGTTCCGTCCCACACCTCGGGCGGGTTCAGGCAGTTGTCGCAGTTGCCACAAAAGGGCATGTAAACGCCTTGCGCACTGTCCTTTTGGCTGCGGTAGCTTTCGCCGAAGTAACTCAGCAGCCGCACACGGCGGCAGTCGGTGGCTTCGGCCAAGGCCAGCAGCGCGTCGAGCTTGCCGCGCATGACCTGCTTGAACTCTTCGCCCGCCGGGCTCTCGTCGATCATGCGGCGCTGGTTCACCACGTCTTGCAGGCCGTAAGCCATCCACGCGTCGGACGCTAAGCCGTCGCGCCCTGCGCGGCCTGTTTCCTGGTAATAACCTTCGATGTTTTTGGGCATGTCCAGGTGTGCCACAAAGCGCACATCGGGCTTGTCAATGCCCATGCCAAAGGCCACCGTGGCGACCATCACCACGCCTTCCTCGCGCAAAAATTCGTTCTGGTGGCGCTGGCGAACGGCGGCGTCCAGGCCCGCGTGATAGGGCAGCGCATGGATGCCCGCTTCACACAACATGATCGCAATCTCTTCGACCCGTTTGCGCGACTGGCAATAGACCACGCCCGCTTCTTCGGGGTGCTCGCGCTCAATGAAGCGCAGCAACTGGGTGCTGGCGTCTTTTTTCTCGACGATGGTGTAACGGATATTCGGGCGGTCAAAGCTGCTGATGAACAGCTCGGCGCTTTCCAACTGCAAGCGCTCAACGATGTCGGCACGCGTGAGCGCATCGGCCGTGGCTGTGAGCGCCACACGCGGCACGCTGGGGTAGCGCTCGTGCAGCACCGACAGGCCCCGGTACTCGGGCCGGAAGTCGTGGCCCCACTGGCTCACACAATGCGCTTCGTCGATGGCAAACAGGCTCAGCAGCCCACGTTCGAGCAGCGAATCCATCTGGGCCAAGAATCGCCCGTTGGTCACGCGCTCGGGGGCGGCATACAGCAGAGTGATTTCGCCGCGCAGCAGACGCCGCTCGATGTCGCTGGCTTCTTCGCTGGTGAGGGTGGAGTTGAGGAAGGCGGCGCTCACGCCCGCTTCGTGCAGGGCGCCGACTTGGTCGTGCATCAGCGCAATCAGGGGCGAGACAACAACGGTGATGCCGTGGCCCGCGCGTTGGCGAGCAATCGCCGGAATTTGGTAGCACAGCGATTTGCCCCCGCCCGTGGGCATGAGCACCAGTGCATCACCTCCGGCCGCCACATGGTCGATGATGGCTTGCTGCGGGCCGCGAAAGGCGTCGTAGCCAAATATTTCGCGCAGGATGGGGAGGTGGGGGGACACTGGGGTTTGGTGGCTTTTTGAAGGCTTGATTGTCCGCTATAGATGGCTTGTTTTGCGTGTGTGCTGTGAGGTTGTGTCGTCTGAGTTTTTGCGGGTGTGGTGTGGGTGGGTGAGGG
>JANQXJ010000047.1 GCA_030729445.1 Limnohabitans sp.
GGGGCCCACCAATCCTCGCGGTTGGCGCTCAGGTAAGTCACCAGCTGTTGTTTCAGGTCGGCCAGATCCAGCGAGACATTCAGCCCCAATTGGGCCAACAAGGGGTTGATGGCATCGCCCACGCGGTCGAGCAGCAAAGGCAGTTGCTGCTGCAACAAGGGCCATTCGCGCACCAAAATCGGCACCAGCAACAAAAACAAACCCAACAGGGCCAGCAAGGCCAGCGCCTCCACCAACACCACCGCCAAAGCGCGTGGCAAACGCCCCCCGGCCACGCCCTCGAGCTTGAGCACCAAGGGGTGCAACACGTAGGCCATCACGGCCGCGATCACAAAAGGCGCCAGCACCGGGGCCAGCAGCCAGAAAACCAGCACGGCAACCAGGGCCACGCCCAGCCAGGCGGCCAGTCGGGTCATGAAAAAAGGAAGGGGGGCTTGCATGCGGTCTCTTGTTTTGCCGGGGACAGCCCGTGCGCTCAGGGCTAACCCGTAAAATAAGCTCTGATTTTAGTCTGCCAGCCCGTTTATTGGCCCTCCTCCCCATTCACACGCCCCATTCGGGCCAACACCATGACTCAAACCCCTCTTTCCTACAAAGACGCTGGCGTCGACATCGTTGCGGGCGACGCACTGGTCGAGCGCATCAAACCTCTGGCCAAGAAAACCATGCGCGAAGGCGTGTTGGCTGGCATCGGTGGTTTTGGCGCCTTGTTTGAAGTGCCCAAGCGCTACAAGGAACCCGTGCTGGTGAGCGGCACCGACGGCGTGGGCACCAAACTCAAACTCGCTTTTGAATGGAATATGCACGACACCGTGGGCATCGACCTGGTGGCCATGAGCGTGAACGACGTGCTGGTGCAAGGCGCCGAACCCCTGTTCTTTCTGGACTACTTTGCCTGCGGCAAGCTGGACGTGGACACGGCTGCGGCCGTGGTCGGCGGCATTGCCAAGGGCTGCGAGCTGTCCGGCTGCGCCCTGATCGGCGGCGAAACCGCCGAGATGCCCGGCATGTACCCCGCTGGCGAATACGACCTGGCCGGTTTTGCGGTCGGTGCAGTCGAAAAATCCAAAATCCTCACGGGCCAGAATGTGAAAGCCGGGGACGTGGTGCTGGGCCTGGCATCCAGCGGTGTGCACTCCAACGGCTTCAGCCTGGTGCGCAAGTGCATCGAACGTGCAGGCAGTAACGCCCCCGCCACACTCGACGGCAAGCCCTTCAAGCAAGCTTTGATGGAGCCCACCCGTTTATATGTGCTGAACGTGCTGGCGGCCTTGGCCAAGCATCCGAGCACGCCAGCGACTTCAGGCATCAAGGCCTTGGCCCACATCACAGGCGGTGGCTTGCTCGAGAACATTCCCCGTGTACTGCCAGAAGGCCTGGCCGCTCACCTGCAAAAAGGCAGCTGGCCTCAGACCGAGCTGTTTGCCTGGCTGCAAGCCACCGCGGGCATCGACGACATCGAGATGAACCGCACCTTCAACAACGGCATTGGCATGGTGGTGGTGGTGGACGCCGTCGAAGCCCAGGCCTGCGCCGCCACCTTGCGCGAGGCGGGCGAAACGGTTTACACCATCGGCCGCATCGCGCCCCAAGGTGATGGGGCCCAGGTGGTGGTGGCCTGAAACTTCAGGCCTAAAAACAGCGGACAAGCCTCAGGACTTGTCTGCCGGGTCTGTCAGAGCGCCGACAGCTCGCTCACCCGGTTGCGCAAGGCCGCGGTGTCGGGCCCTGTTGGCACGGCCTCTAGGTACTGCTTCAAGTCCTGCAAGGCTTCGTGCACATGCCCCAATTCGGCATGCACCAGGCCCCGGTCACGCCGCTCAGACCAGACCTCGGGCAGCAAAATGACCAAGCGGTCCTGCACCTGCAGCATGCGCGGCCAGTCTTCCTGTGAGCGGAAGATTTCTTTCAAATTGCGCAGCATGCGGGCCAGCATGTCGCGGGGCGGGCAGGCTTGCAAATACAAGCCCAACGGAGTTTCGCCATCGTCCAGATCGGGCGCAGCGCTCTGGTCTGCGGGGTCCCGGAAAGGGCTCAGGCGCTCGGACAAACTGTCCAGCCCCAAGGACTCACCCGTGAGCGGATCCAGCACGACCAGCCCCCCTTCGAGTGCGACTTTGACCAAAAAATGACCCGGGAAAGAGATGCCTTGCGCCTTCAGCTCCAGCGCCCGGGCCAACTCCAGCCAAATCACCGCCAAAGAAATCGGGATGCCCCTGCGCGTGCGCAGCACCTCGAAGATGTAGCTGTTCTCCGGGGCGTAATAGTCGTTGGCGTTCACCCCAAAGCCCAGGTCTTTGTAGAAAACCTGTGTCAGGATGGCCAGGCGAGTCAGGTCATCGGTCTGCTCGGGCATGCGTGCCGTGACCCGTTTGAGCAAGCGCTCCACATCGTCGAGCACCTGCTGCACGTCGATGCTGGGCTCTTCGTCCTGCGCCAAGCTGGCGGCCGCCTCCAGCAAAGGAAAATGCTCATCGCTTTGCACCAAGCTGGCAAAGTAACCCAAAGGGGTCGGGGCAGAAAAAGTCAGCGCCATGAGAAATCCTTCAACGCTTGAGGAAAGTCTTGAGCCGCAAACCCATGGCCCATAACACACCAAAATAAAGCAAGGCCGAGGTCGCCAAAACGGTCGCCATCCAACCGATGCGCAGCCAGGCCTCTTGGCGCATGGCCACCCAAGGCAAATGGTTCGCGGCAAACCACAGCAAGGCAGTCAACAAACTCGTGGCCAGCAACACCTGCAAGCCAAAGCGCCACCAGCCCGGCTGCGGCTTGTAACTGCCCCGGCGCAGCAGGCCCACCAGCAGCCACAAGGCATTGACCAAAGCACCCAAACCAATAGACAGCGCCAGCCCGGCATGGGCCAAATAAGGCACCAGCAACACGTTGAAAATTTGGGTGAGCACCAACACCACCACCGCGATGCGCACCGGGGTGCGGATGTCCTGGCTGGCGTAGTAGCCAGGGGCCAAGACCTTGATGGCCACCAGGCCCAGCAAGCCCACGCCATAGCCGGTCAGGGCCAAGGTGGTTTGCTGCACATCGCGGTCGGTGAAGGCCCCATAGTGGTAGAGCACCGACACCAGCGGCTGCGAAAACACCAGCAAAGCCGCTGCACACGGCAAAGCCAGCAGCAGCACCAGGCGCAAGCCCCAGTCCAGCATGGCGGCATAACGCTCGCTGTCGCCTGTGGCTTTGGCAGCCGCCAACTGAGGCATCAGCACCACGCCCAACGCCACGCCCAAAATGGCGGTCGGAAACTCCATCAAACGGTCGGCGTAGGTCAACCAGCTGACGCTGCCCGGCGCCAGGTGCGAGGCGATCTGCGTGTTGATGAGCAAGGAAATTTGGGCCACGCCTACACCCAACAAGGCCGGGCCCATCAAACGCAGGATGTTCAAGGTGGCAGGGTTGGTCCATGCTTTTTTAACGGCGCGAGGGCCCACACCCAAACGGGGCAACAAACCCAGACGGGCTAAGGCTGGAATCTGCACCGCCAACTGCAGGGCCCCGCCCAGCATCACCCCCATGGGCAAGGCATAAATAGCCTCCACGCCTTGCTTGGCCAACCAGGGCGACAAGAGCCAGGCCGCAGCGATCACACTCACATTCAGCAAAACGGGCGTGGCCGCAGGCACGGCAAAGCGCTTCCAGGTGTTCAAAATACCGGCCGACAAAGCGACCATGGACATGAAGGCGATGTAGGGGAACATCCAGCGCGTCATGTTGACAGCTGCCCCGTAACCCCGGACGTCTTGCTGCAAGCCACTGGCCATCAACCAGACCAACCAGGGCGATGCCAGCACACCCAAAACAGACAAGGCCAGCACCGACCAAGCCAGGGCTGTGGCCACGCTGTCGATGACTTCCTTGGTGGCCTCATCGCCATGCTGGGCGCGGCTGGCGGCCAGCACCGGCACAAAGGCCTGGCTAAAAGCCCCTTCGGCAAACAGCCGCCGAAACAGGTTGGGAATACGGAAAGCCACATTAAAAGCGTCGGTCAAAGCACTGGCGCCGAACATGGAGGCGATCAGCAACTCGCGCACCAAACCCGTGACCCGGGAGGCCAAGGTAAAAATCGACACAACAGAGGCAGATCGGAGGAGGCTCACAGTGGGCGAGTGTAGCGGCCACTTCAGAGAATGCTTGCCATGCCATCTCAACGGGTCGGATTCAGACGCAGGCCTGACTTGGCGAGCGGCCCGAGAAGCCGGATGTGGTTTTCGGGTCTGCTAGAATGCTGGGTTCGCTGGACATCATCCTCAGACACTGAAAGAACTTACATATGGCATCCGCTAAACCCAAAAAGAAAAACCCCCGTCTTGCTTCCGGCCGTAAACGCGTCCGCCAAGACGTCAAAATCAACGCTGCGAATTCTTCGCTGCGCTCCAAATACCGCACTGCTGTGAAAAACGTCGAAAAAGCCGTTGCAGCTGGCGACAAGACCAAAGCCACCGAGTTGTTTGCCAAGATGCAAACCGTGGTGGACATCATTGCCGACAAGGGCATCTTCCACAAGAACAAGGCTGCTCGTGACAAAAGCCGCCTGAGCGCCAAAGTCAAGACTTTGGCTCTTGCCGCAGCCTGATCCGCTCCACCAGATCAACAGCCCGGCGAGGCTTTGTCCTCGCTGCCGTTTGAAACGGGTGCGCTGTCCGCGAAAACTGAACCGCCCTGGTGCAAACCTTGGCGGTTTTTTCATGCCCTTTTTCTGATGGACTCAGGCTGAGTTTGGGCTTTGCAAGGGCTGAGTTGTGGCCATCGCCGGGCTCCTCATGACTCGCTTCGCTCGTAAAAATCGTCACCCGGCGATGGCCCCAACTCAGCGAGGCACTTTGCAATCTGTCGAATCAAATCCCGCAGGCAACAAAAAACCGCCCTAGAGCGGTTGGTTCTTGGGTCTTATTTTGGTGGGGGTGGGTCTGGCAACAAACAGGCCTCGGCCACTTGCAAGCCGTTGTCACGCGCAAAGTTCATCACGAAATCCCAGGCCATGACGTTGTGATCGCGCAATTCGTGGTTCACGATCACACATTTGACCCCAGCCAGTGTGGTGGGGATGCACCAAGGGGAATAGCTCAAGTGACTGCCGGGAACCGCGCCGCCAGGGCGAAAGGGGCTCATCACACCTGCCAAACGTTCAGCCCAGTCGCTGGGCCTGAATGTCTTTCCGTCTTGGGTAATTCCCTGAATAAAGACTTCTTTGGCAGAGTTAGAGACCATCGGATAGAGGTATTGGAGTGATTGCGAAATGCACCGGGATCACCA
Organism: Limnohabitans sp.; assembly: GCA_030729445.1. Classification (GTDB taxonomy): domain Bacteria; phylum Pseudomonadota; class Gammaproteobacteria; order Burkholderiales; family Burkholderiaceae_C; genus Limnohabitans_A. Next base: position 5,269 of record JANQXJ010000047.1, read on the forward strand.
CTGCTTTCGTCGTGTTTGAATTGTATCTTATATAAGACTTCAGACTTGTGACAACTGTTATCCGACCGTCATACAAAGCCTCTAAAATAATCTCCCACGGCCCCATTAACTGGGCCTATTTTTATTTCAGGAGTTCACGCATGTCCGCTTTCATTGAAGCCGCCTCACCGCACACCATGAACACCTATGGCCGACTGCCGATCGCACTCAGCCATGGTCAAGGTTGCCGAGTCTGGGACGTCAATGGCAAGCCCTACCTCGATGCCCTCGCTGGCATCGCGGTGAACACCTTGGGCCATAACCACCCCGATCTGGTGCCAGCGCTGCAGGACCAGCTGGCCAAAATGATCCACAGCTGCAACTACTTCCATGTGCCCAACGCCGAGGTGCTGGCGGCCAAGCTGGTGGAGCTGTCGGGCATGATGAACGTGTTTTTCTGCTGCACGGGCCTGGAGGCCAATGAAGCGGCCATCAAGCTGGCCCGCAAATATGGTCACGACAAGGGCATCGACAAACCCGAGATCGTGGTCTACGAAAAAGCCTTCCATGGCCGCAGCATCGCCACCCTGAGCGCCACCGCCAACGAGAAACTTAAAAAAGGTTTCGGCCCCATGCTCGACGGTTTTGTGCGAGTGCCAGTCAACGACATCGAAGCCCTGAAAAAAGCCACCGAAGGCAACCCCAATGTCGTGGCGGTGTTCATGGAAACCATCCAGGGCGAAGGCGGCATCAACCCGATGCGCATCGAATACCTGCAGCAAGTGCGTGCCCTGTGCGACCAAAAAGACTGGCTCATGATGATCGACGAAGTGCAGTGCGGCATGGGCCGCACGGGCAAATGGTTCGCCCACCAATGGGCCGGCATCGTGCCCGACGTGATGCCGCTGGCCAAGGGCCTGGGCTCGGGCGTGCCGATTGGCGCGGTGGTGGCTGGCCCCAAGGCCGCCCACATCTTCCAGCCTGGTAACCACGGCACCACTTTTGGCGGCAATCCGCTGGCCATGCGGGCGGGGGTTGAGACCATCCGCATCATGGAAAAAGATGGCCTGATGGCCAACGCGGCCAAAGTTGGTGCACATCTGCGCGGTGCGCTGGAAAAGGCTCTGGCGGGCGTACAAGGCGTGAAAGAAGTGCGTGGCCAAGGCCTGATGCTGGGCATTGAACTCGACCGCCCTTGCGGCGCCATTTGGACACGGGCAGCCGAAGCCGGTCTGCTGCTGAGCGTGACCGCCGACAGTGTGATTCGCCTGGTGCCACCGCTGATCATGACCGAAGCAGAAGCCGACGAAGTGGTCGCCATTTTGGTGCCCCTGATCAAGACCTTTTTGGCGGAGCCTGCATGAGCCTGACCCCACCCGTGCCCGTGCGGCACTACCTGCAGTTCACCGACCTCACGGCCGACGAGTACGCGCATCTGTTTGCACGCGCCGCCGAGATCAAGCGCAAGTTCAAGGCCTACGAAAAGTACCATCCGCTGGCCGACCGCACGCTGGCCATGATTTTCGAAAAAGCCAGCACACGCACGCGTGTGAGCTTTGAGGCGGGCATGTACCAACTGGGCGGCTCGGTGGTGCACCTGACCACCGGCGACAGCCAGTTGGGCCGCTCCGAGCCCATCGAAGACAGCGCCCGCGTGATCAGCCGCATGACCGACCTCGTCATGATCCGCACCTACGGTCAAGACAAGATCGAGCGCTTTGCGTCGCACTCGCGTGTGCCCGTGATCAACGGCCTGACCAACGAATTTCACCCCTGCCAAATCCTGGCGGACATCTTCACCTTCATTGAGCACCGCGGTGCCATTGCCGGCAAAGTGGTGGCCTGGGTGGGCGACGGCAACAACATGGCCAACACCTGGCTGCAAGCCGCCGAGTTGCTGGGGTTCACGGTACACCTGAGCACGCCCAGCGGCTACGAAGTGGACCAGGCCGTGGCCGGTTTGCGCAGCGCCGACAGCTACAAAATCTTCAAAGACCCCGAAGACGCTTGCCGAGGCGCCGACCTGGTCACCACCGATGTGTGGACCAGCATGGGTTATGAGGCCGAAAACGAAGCCCGCAAGAAAGCCTTTGCCGACTGGTGCGTGGACGAAGCCATGATGCAAGTGGCCAAGCCCGACGCCCTCTTTATGCACTGCCTGCCTGCGCACCGCGGTGAGGAAGTCAGCGCCGAAGTCCTCGATGGCCCGCAATCGGTGGTCTGGGACGAGGCCGAAAACCGCATGCATGTGCAAAAAGCCCTGATGGAGTTTTTGCTGCTGGGCCGCGTGAAGGCTTGATCTGTCAACCGGACACGATACGGGTTACATGACCTATGAGGTTCTGGATACCGGGTCAAGCCCGGTATGACAAAGCCCTGTCACCCATGCCTCTCTCACTCCTACAGCTGTCACCCCGGACTTGATCCGGGGTCCATCTTCAAATTCACAGAACATGAGCCAATGCACCACCTGCGGCGCTTGCTGCGTCAGCTTTAGGGTGGATTTTTCCGTCTACGAATACGAAGAAGGTGGCGGCGATGTGCCCGCAGGTTTGGCCTCGCCCATCACCGAGCACACCTGCCGCATGCGCGGCACCGACCACAGCCCACCGCGCTGCGCCGCGCTCTACGGCAAAACGGGCGAAAAAGCCATTTGCGGCATTTACGAATGGCG
>JANQXJ010000048.1 GCA_030729445.1 Limnohabitans sp.
TCGCCCAGCGGCATCTCGTAAGTCAGCATGACCTGACGGCCGTGGTAGGCCATGTTCATCTGCACACCGCGCTTTTGGTTGGCCAGCGTCATGACGGGGCCCACATAGTCTTGTGGCATGTACAGGTGCACCGTGACGATGGGTTCGCGGATTTCCTGCAGCTTGCCTTGGTCGGGCATCTTGGACGGGTTCTCGACCATGATGACCTCGCCGCCGGGCTGGACCACTTGGTAGACCACGCTGGGCGCTGTGGTGATCAAGTCTTGGTCAAACTCGCGCTCTAAACGCTCTTGCACGATTTCCATGTGCAGCAAGCCCAGGAAACCGCAGCGGAAACCGAATCCCAATGCTTGAGAGACTTCGGGCTCGTAATGCAAGGACGCGTCGTTGAGCTTGAGCTTTTCCAGCGCATCGCGCAGGCCGTCGTACTGGTTGGCCTCCGTGGGGTACAAACCAGCAAACACTTGGGGCTGGATCTCTTTGAAACCAGGCAAGGCCTCGGTGGCTGGTCCGAGGTTGTTGGGCAGCTTCTTTTCCAAGGTGACCGTGTCGCCCACCTTGGCGGCCTGCAACTCTTTGATTCCCGCGATGATGTAACCCACCTCGCCCGCTTTGAGCGATTCACGCGGCTGGTTGGCGGGGGTGAACACACCCAAGCTGCCCGCTTCGTACACCGCGTTGCTGGCCATCATGCGTATGCGCTCGTTTTTGAGCAATTGGCCATCGATCACACGCACCAGCATGACCACACCCACATAGGTGTCGAACCAGCTGTCGATGATCATGGCGCGCAGCGGCGCATCGGGGTTGCCCTTGGGCGGCGGAACGCGGGCCACCACGGCTTCGAGGATTTCTTCAATGCCCATGCCGGTCTTGGCCGAGCACGGAATCGCATCGGTCGCGTCGATGCCGATCACGTCTTCCACTTCGGCCCGGGCGTTGTCTGGGTCTGCGTTCGGCAGATCCATCTTATTGAGCACGGGCACCACTTCCACACCCAAGTCGAGAGCGGTGTAGCAGTTGGCCACGGTCTGCGCTTCCACGCCTTGGCTGGCATCGACCACCAGCAATGCGCCTTCGCAGGCCGACAGAGAACGCGAGACTTCATAAGAGAAGTCCACATGGCCCGGCGTGTCGATCAGGTTGAGGTTGTAAACCTGCCCGTCCTTGGCTTTGTATTGGAGTGCTGCGGTTTGTGCTTTGATGGTGATGCCGCGCTCTTTCTCGATGTCCATCGAGTCCAGCACCTGCGCTTCCATCTCTCGCGCTTCCAAACCACCACAGCGTTGAATCAAGCGATCGGCCAGCGTGGATTTGCCATGGTCGATGTGGGCAATGATCGAAAAATTTCTGATGTGATTCATCAAGGAAGTTCTGCAAGTGATGGTGGATCAACGATCCGGAAAAGAAAAAAGGGCGCGTCTGGTGGCGACGCGCCCTGAACCAACAATCAATGGCAACTGCGATAGTTGGGACTTCATTGTAGGCAAATTGGCCCATTCGCACAGCCCCGCTGCCGGGTTCGGCTGGTCGTTGCTGCTATGCAACATGAAACTTATCAACAACTTATCCACAATTGATGTTGCCGAAATATGAACAACTTGTGGGCTGTCTGTGGATCATCGGTGGACACATGCGACAAATCCCGCATGGTGAATCCAGACCTGCTCTGTATGCCATGAATGATGGATCAAGACGTCTGATTTTATCCAAATTCGGCATGAGGCATCAAAAATGTTAGCAAATACAAACTTCAAAAATATTTTTCCCGATGACCAGATACCCCCGAAAAATGACGTTTGGGCCCAACAACCCCAAAACCACAGGGGTTTCAGGGTCGCTTGGGCTTGACACCCATCAAGGCGCGGGGCGTATCAGCACATATTGCGCGCCGTCACCCCGACGGATCAGCACACTGACCGGTCGGCTCTTGTCGATGCGGGCCATCAGTGATTCGAACACCTGTACCGAGCTGACTTCGGTGTTGGCCACCGCTAGGATCAGGTCCCCCTCACGAATGCCTGCCCGTGCGGCAGCGTCCACGGCCGCATCCACCCGCACGCCAGAGCGCACACGCGCCTCTTTCTTTTGGGCTTCACTCAAGTCACTCAAGCTCAGGCCCAGGTGAGCGATCTTGGCGGCTGGGGCTTTTTTTTCAGGTGCGGCAGCAGCCACTTTTTCAGGCTCAATCTCGGCCACCGTGACCTTCAGGTCTTTGGTAGAACCCCGGCGGAAGACCGTCAGGGGCACTTGACTGCCAGGCTTGGTGTTGCCAACCGCTCGCGGCAGATCGGCGGGTTTTTCAATGGGCTTGCCATCAAAACGGGTGATGATGTCACCGGCCTCGATGCCTGCTTTTTCGGCGGGCGAGCCCTCTTCCACACCGCGCACCAGCACACCCTGAGCCTTGCCCAAGCCAATCGATTCGGCCACTTCTTTGGTCACAGGGGCAATTTGCACCCCGATGCGGCCACGGCTCACACGCCCTGAGGCACGCAACTGCTCACTGACACGCATGGCTTCGTCCATGGGGATGGCAAACGAGATGCCCATGAAACCGCCCGAGCGGGAGTAAATTTGGCTGTTGATGCCCACCACTTCACCGCGCATATTGATCAAGGGGCCGCCCGAGTTGCCTGGGTTGATGGCCACATCGGTTTGGATGAAGGGCAAATAGTCCCCCGTGTCACGTTGCTTGGCGCTCACGATGCCCGCCGTGACGGTGTTCTCGAGGCCAAAAGGAGAGCCGATGGCCATGACCCACTCGCCCACACGCAGGCGATTGACATCGCCCACCTTCACAGCGGGCAGTCCGGTAGCCTGAATTTTCACGACCGCCACGTCGGTGCGTTTGTCGGCGCCCACAATGCGTGCCTTGAATTCGCGTTTGTCGGGCAAGGTCACCATCACCTCATCGGCACCTTCGACCACATGAGCGTTGGTCATGATGAACCCGTCAGAGCTCAAGATGAAACCCGAGCCCACACCCCGGGGTTGGGCTTCTTGCTCGGGTCGGTTTTGCCGTGGGCCTTGGCGTGGCGCATTGGGCATGGGTACACCGAAAAAGCGGCGAAACAACTCCTGCATCTCTTCGTCCGGACCGGCAGCACCCGGCGTGCTGGGGCGGGCTTTTTCAAGCGTGCGGATGTTCACCACAGAGGGGCCCACCTGCTCCACCAGCTCGGTGAAGTCGGGCAAACCACGCACCATGGCAGCCGGGGCTTGCGCCAGTGCCGCAGATGCGGGCACCATGGCCCAGCCCACCATGATGGCAGTGGCCATGCAGGCCGATGCAGCTGTCCTTGTCCATGTGTTGTTCAGCACAAAAAGCCTCCTTGTGTCAGTCATAACCAGTTTGCACCCTCAAGACAGATGCGGCTGAAAACGGCCATTTCAAGCCGCATCAAAAAAGCGTTTCTCAAACACTTTCAGGGCGTGAAGTTGTCTTGGGGCGCGAATATACAGCGCATCTAATTCCGTGCCACTTTGAGGGCATCGCTCCCTCCTCAATCCAAGCGCTGAGCAGTCGACCACACGACCGATCTTGCTCGTCCAGGGGATGCAACCACAGCAAAAGGCCCTGTCCCGTATCAAGGCCTACCGAGACAGCCACGGACTGGTTCTGCCCGATGGCATCACCATTGGCTCGCCAAAACCAGCTTTCTCCGCTCCAGACCAAATGCCCCCCCGTCAGGGCCTGACTTGGCGCCCAAAGCGCAGCGGACATAGTGCATGTACACCAAAAAAACCAGGCCACCCACACCTGCGGTCCGTTAGCCTGCGACTGCATTTGCCAATAGACGATGCCCACGGCCGAAAGAATACACAGACCCATCAGCAACCAGCGCCCCCAAACAAAACGCCCCACCGGGTAAACCACAGGCGGGGCGTTGTGCATGATGGCAAGCTGGCCAGAAGGCAGGTCAGATGCGTTTAAAAACCAAAGAACCGTTGGTGCCACCAAAACCGAAGTTGTTTTTCAGGGCCACATCGATTTTGAGGTCACGCGCCGTGTTGGCGCAGTAGTCCAGATCGCACTCGGGGTCTGGGTTGACCAGGTTGATGGTGGGCGGCACTTTTTGGTGGTGCAGCGCCAGCACGGTGAACACGCTCTCAATGCCGCCCGCGCCACCCAAGAGGTGACCCGTCATGGACTTGGTGGAGCTGACCACCGTTTTATATGCGTGGTCACCCAAAGCCGCCTTGATGGCATTGGTTTCGTTAATGTCCCCCAGAGGCGTGGAAGTGCCGTGGGCGTTCAAGTAGTCGATCTGGTCGGCGTTGACACCGGCATTGCGCATGGCGTTGAGCATGGCGCGGCGAGGGCCATCCATGCTCGGCGCAGTCATGTGACCAGCGTCGGCACTCATGCCGTAACCACCCAGCTCGGCGTAAATTTTGGCGCCACGGGCTTTGGCGTGTTCGTATTCTTCGAGCACCATCACGCCCGCGCCTTCACCCAGCACAAAGCCATCACGGTCTTTGTCCCAGGGGCGTGATGCCGCTGTGGGGTCGTCGTTGCGGGTCGACAAAGCGCGCATGGCGGCAAAGCCACCCACGCCCAATGGCGACACGGTGCCCTCTGAGCCACCGGCAATCATCACATCGGCGTCGCCGTATTCGATCAAGCGACCGGCTTCTCCAATGCTGTGCAAACCAGTGGTGCAAGCTGTGACAACGGCCAAGTTCGGGCCTTTGAAACCATGGCGCATCGACACATGACCTGAGATCATGTTGATGATCGATGCCGGCACAAAAAATGGGGAAATGCGACGTGCACCGCGTGCGGTGTACTCGATATGGGTTTCTTCAATCAGCGGCAAGCCACCAATGCCCGAACCAATGACCACACCGATGCGGCAAGCCTCTTCTTCACCCAAAGCATCACCTGCGGGCAGCCCTGCATCTTGGATGGCTTGGGCTGCAGCGGCAATGCCGTAATGAATGAACCGGTCCATGGTCCGCGCTTCTTTGGCGCTGATGTAGGACTCAAGGTCAAAATTCTTGACTTCACCCACGATTCGGCAAGACATCGCCGAAGCGTCGAAACGGGTGATGGGACCAATGCCGGAATGACCGGCGATCAGGTTGGACCATGCATCCGCCACCGTGTTGCCCACGGGGCTGATGCATCCCAAACCCGTGACAACAACGCGGCGCCGGGTCATCGTCGATCAGGCCTTCTTGCTTTGGGCGTAGTCGATCGCAGCTTGCACCGTGGTGATTTTTTCTGCGTCTTCGTCAGGAATCTCGATGCCAAACTCGTCTTCGAGTGCCATCACCAATTCCACCGTGTCCAGGGAGTCGGCACCCAGATCAGCCACGAAGGCTTTTTCGTTGGTGACTTGTGACTCTTCAACGCCGAGTTGTTCAGCAATGATTTTTTTGACACGTGCTTCGATATCGCTCATGGGGTCCCTCTGAGGGTTGTGAAAAAAGAAGATTTTACCTGTCCGGAAGGGGTTTCCGAAAAATCAGGCCATGAACATGCCACCATTGACATGCAATTCTTGTCCGGTGACATAGCCAGCACCCGGTCCAGCCAGGTACGCCACCGCGTGGGCGATGTCATCGGGTTGGCCCAGATGACCCAGAGGAATCTGGCCCAACAAGGCTTTGTGTTGTTCTTCGGGCAGGCTGGCCGTCATGTCGGTGGCAATGAAACCGGGTGCCACACAGTTGACGGTGATGTTGCGGCTGCCCAGCTCACGGGCCAGCGCTCGGGTCATGCCCGCCACACCGGCCTTGGCAGCGGCGTAGTTGGCCTGACCGGGGTTACCAGAAGCGCCCACCACACTGGTGATGCTGATGATGCGACCATAACGCTGCTTCATCATAGGGCGGATCACCGCGCGGCTCATGCGGAAGACCGCCTTGAGGTTGGTGTCGAGCACCGCATCCCAGTCATCATCTTTCATCCGCATCGCAAGCGTATCGCGGGTGATGCCCGCGTTGTTGACCAGCACCTGCAAGCCGCCATGCTCTTTCACGATGGCGTCGATCAGGGCTTCGCCTGCGGCCGCATCGTTGACGTTCAGGTTGGCGCCTCGGCTACCGGGAAAGTCTGACAGCGCCTGGCTGATTTTGGCGGCGCCGTCATCGCTGGTGGCGGTGCCGATCACGACAAAACCGGACTTGGCCAAATGCAAGGCGATGGCCGCGCCAATGCCGCGCGATGCGCCTGTGACCAGGGCAATCTGTTTTTGTGCTTCGCTCATGAGAGAAGTCCTTTCACTTCAGCCAGGGTGGCGGGGTCGTACAGCGCCACGCCGTTCAATTCAGCATCGATCCGCTTGGTCATGCCCGCCAGCACCTTGCCGGGGCCGCATTCGACCAAGGTGCTCACACCCCGGGCCTTGATGGCTTGCACACATTCGACCCAGCGCACAGGGCCAAAGGCCTGGCGGTACAAGGCGTCGCGGATGCGGTCGGCATCGGTTTCGATGGCCACATCAATGTTGTTGAGCACCGGGATCTGCGGTGCGCCCAAAGTCAATGTGGCGAGTTTCTCACGAAGCTTTTCGGCGGCAGGCTTCATCAGGCTCGAATGAAAAGGTGCCGACACGGGCAAGAGCAGCGCACGCTTGGCGCCCATGCCTTTGAGCACTTCGCAGGCTTTGTCCACCGCGGCTTTGCTGCCCGCGATCACGGTTTGTGCCGCGTCGTTGAAGTTCACGGCCTCGACCACTTCGGCGCTGCCTGCGGCAAATGTGGCTTGAGCTGCTTGGCAGCCTTCGATGACTTTGTCCGAGGCCAAGCCCAAAATGGCAGCCATGGCACCCACGCCGACAGGCACCGCTTCTTGCATGGCGGCGGCACGCAGGCGCACCAGCGGCGCAGCTTGTGACAGGGTGAGCACGTCCGAAGCCACCAAGGCACTGTACTCGCCCAGCGAGTGACCGGCGACCACAGACGGCTTGGCGCCGCCTTCTGCCAGCCAAGCACGGTAAGCAGCCACCGCAGACACCAACATCACAGGTTGGGTGTTGGTGGTCATGGCCAACGCTTCTTTAGGGCCTTCGTGAATCAACTTCGCCACGTCTTCGCCAAGGGCGTCGGAGGCTTCATTCAAGGTTTCGAGCACCACGGGGTGATCACCCCAAGCGTCCAGCATGCCGACCGATTGAGAACCTTGGCCGGGAAAAACAAAAGCAAATGTCGTCATGTGCAAATTTTTTATCGGGTGTGAATCAGGTCTGGCTCTACAGCGGCGCAGACCCCATGGGTCATGTGGGTTGTTGATCAGTAACGCAGGAGGACCGAGCCCCAAGTGAAGCCACCGCCCACGCCTTCAAGCATCAAGGTCTGGCCGCGCTGGATGCGCCCGTCGCGCACAGCCGTATCGAGCGCCAGCGGGATCGAGGCGGCCGAGGTGTTGCCATGCTGGTCCACCGTCACCACCACCTTGTCAGCGCCCAGCTTGAGCTTCTTGGCGGTGCTTTGCATGATGCGGATGTTGGCCTGGTGCGGGATCAACCAGTCAATGTCGGCATCGGTCAAATTGGCCTTGGCCAAGCTGGCGCGGGCGGTGTCTTCGAGCACACCCACAGCCAATTTAAAGACCGCCTGGCCATCCATCTTGAGCACCGGGTCACCCAAAATCGCCCCCCGGTTGACGTGACCGGGCACACACAAAATATCTTTGTACTTGCCATCGGCATGCAAATCGGTGGCCAAAATGCCGGGCTGCTCGGAAGCTTCGAGCACCACCGCGCCAGCGCCATCACCAAACAACACGCAGGTCGTGCGGTCCTTGAAGTCGAGGATGCGGCTGAAAATCTCTGAACCAATGACCAAGGCACGCTTGGCCGTGCCGGACTGAATCATCGAATCGGCGATGGTCAACGCATAAATGAAACCGCTGCACACCGCTTGGA
>JANQXJ010000049.1 GCA_030729445.1 Limnohabitans sp.
TACAACCGCTCGCTGCTCACAGCCGATGGCGTGGCCGCTGTGGTGGTGACGCTGATGCTGATCCCACAAAGTTTGGCCTACGCGCTGTTGGCGGGCTTGCCTGCACAGGCGGGCTTGTATGCCAGCATGGCCCCTTTGGTGCTGTACGCCCTGATGGGCAGCAGCGGCACCTTGGCCGTGGGGCCTGCGGCGGTGACCTCGCTCATGACGGCGGCCAGTGTGGGCGCGGTGGCGGCGCAAGGCAGCGTGGCTTACACCGAGGCGGCTTTGATGCTGGCGCTGCTCAGCGGGGCCCTCATGCTGGTGATGGGCGCGGCGCGGTTGGGCTTTTTGGCCAATTTTTTGAGCCACCCGGTGATCTCGGGCTTTGTCTCGGCATCGGGTTTGTTGATCGCGGCCAGCCAGCTCAAACATTTGTTGGGTGTGCCCTTGCATGGCGAGAACCTCTTGCAGCTGCTGCCGCAGCTGTGGCAAAACTTGTCCAGCCTGCATGTGCCGACCAGTGTGATGGGGGTGGGTGCCTTGGCTTTGCTGCTGCTGGTGCGCCGTCAACTCAAGCCCGGGCTCAAGCGCTTGGGGGTGTCCGCGGGCGCGGCCGATTTGGCGGCCAAGGCGGCCCCGGTGGTGGTGCTGCTCTTGAGCATTGCTTTGTCAGCCGTGTGGCAGTTGGCTGAGCAGGGCGTGCGGGTGGTGGGCACGGTGCCGCAAGGCTTGCCGCCGCTCACGCTGCCGGGTGGATCGACAGATGGCTGGGCCGCCCCATGGGCGCTGGCACAGGCTTTGTGGGTGCCCGCTTTGCTGATTTCTTTGGTGGGCTTTGTGGAGTCGGTGTCGGTGGGCCAGTCTTTGGCGGCCAAGCGGCGCGAACGCATCGACCCCGATGCCGAGCTGCGTGCGCTGGGCCTGAGCAATTTGGGCGCGGGACTCTCCGGCGGTTTTCCCGTCACGGGCGGGTTTTCGCGCTCGGTGGTCAATTTTGATGCGGGTGCACGCACGCCTGCCGCAGGCATCTACACCGCTGTCGGGCTGGCGCTGGCGGCTTTGTTCTTGACGCCTTGGCTCTTTCACTTGCCCCAAGCCACTTTGGCCGCCACCATCATGGTGGCCGTGCTCACCTTGGTCGATGTCGGGGTGTTTGCCCGCACCTGGCATTACGCCAAGGCCGATTTCATTGCCTTGTTGCTGACCTTTGGCCTGACCTTGGCGGTGGGTGTGGAGACCGGGCTGATCGCAGGCGTGAGCGCCTCGGTGCTGTTGCTGCTGTACCGCACCAGCCGCCCGCACATCGCGGTGGTGGGGCAGGTGCCGGGCACCGAGCATTACCGCAATGTGCTGCGTCACGCGGTGCTGGAGCAGCCGGGCATTTTGGGTCTGCGTGTGGACGAAAGCCTGTACTTTGCCAACGCCCGTTTCCTCGAAGACACCATCGCGGCGCAAGTGGCCATGCGCTCAGGTGTGCGGCATGTGGTGCTGCAATGCTCGGCGGTCAACGACATTGATGCCAGCGCACTCGAAAGCCTGGAAACCATCAACGCCCGCTTACAGGCTTCAGGTGTGCAGCTGCACCTGTCTGAGGTCAAGGGCCCCGTGCACGACCGGTTGCAGCGCAGCCATTTGCTGGCCGAGTTGAGTGGTCAGGTGTTTTTGACGCACCATCAAGCGGTGCGGGCTCTGTCGGATTAGCAGGCCTGGGTGTTTGAGCGTTGAAGCGCCCAATCAACGACCAACTCAAGGCGCCTGTGCGAAAACAAGCGCCTCAGCCTTCGCGGCGCAACTTGTCGTGGATGCGCTTGTTGGTGCGCCAAACCACCCACAGCACCAGCGGCACCATCGCCCCCGCGGCCATTTCGGGGTGGATCGGTAGGCCCGCGGCTTTGCCGGCCTTGCCCAAGTAGAGCAAAAGGCTGATGACGTAATACGAGATGGCCGCGATCGACAGGCCTTCCACCGTGGTTTGCAAGCGCAGCTGTAACTCTTGGCCTTTGGTGAGCTTGGCCAAAAGTTGGCTGTTTTGTTCTTCGGTGGCGATGTCCACGCGCGTGCGCAGCAAGGCGCTGGTGCGGCTGATGCGCTCGGAGAGTGAAGAGAGGCGCTGCGCCGTGGCGGCCACGGTGGACATGGCGGGCGACAAGCGCCGCTGCATGAATTCACCGATGGTTTGTGTGCCGCTAATTGGCGACTCGCGCAACTCGGTGATGCGTTCGCGCACCAATTTGTCGTAGGCCGCGGTGGCGGCAAATCGGTAGGCGTGCTCGGCGGTGATGAGTTCGACCGACGCGGCCAAACCGATCAGGCGGTCGAGCAAGGCCTGGTCTTGGGCAGCCTTGCTTTGCAACTCGGCAGTGATGTCGGCGAGTTCGCGCTCGGCATGGCCAAGTTGGGCGCCGACGGCCTTGGCCACGGGCAAGCCGCGCAAGGCCATGAGGCGGTAGGTTTCGAGTTCGAGCAAGCGCTGAGAAATGCGACCGCCACGGGTGTCGCTGGTGGATTCTGGCGCCAACACCAAAATGCGCTCAAAACCGCTGGGACGCAAATGAAAGTCGGTCACCACCAGCGAGTGGGCGGGGTTGCCCATGCGCGAGGCCACCACGGTTTGCTCCCCAAACCAGTGCCGCGCTTTACGCAAGGACAACTGTGGGTCACTCAGGTCATCGTTGAGCATGATGAGCTTGACCGCCGCAAAGGTGCGCCCTGGTATGGCGGCCAACCAACCTTCGGGCAACGCCAGGTAAGACAGCAGTTCTGGGTCTTGAGCTTCCAAACCGGCATCTTGCGGCAGCGGTTGAACCAAGGAATAACGCGTGAATTCGGTGTGCCGCTCCCACTTGAGGGTGTATGCACCCAGACGCAAGCGGACAAAGTTACCTTGCATCTCCTCAAGCTTCAAATCGGGTTGGAGGCGCCTCAGGTGCTCCCATTCCTGCTCACGGCTGACCCCGCTGTTGAATACGCCCACCAAGACGATAAATGCAGGCAAGCGGATGCGGGCGCTGGGGCGGGCATGGACTTCGTTGTGCAACGCAACGCGCAAGGGGTCGTCAACAGGCAAGGAATTCATGGGCGTGCTCTGGTGGGCTGGGCGTGGACGGAGATTCATTCTAACGAGGGGGCAACTGACTAAACCCGGCATTGGTAGGGCCATCGCGATGATTACAGGGCCGTTGATGTTGAACCGACAAGGCAAATGATTGCGACTGGCATAACTTCCTGAAGGCTAACATTAAGCAATTGCTTAATTAATTGATTGGCAATATTGAATTGTCCTGAGCCTCAGACCTTCTTAAAGTGGAGTCCTTCTTTCCCACGAAGGGCTCACCCCATGCTGCAAGCACTGATCTTTGATGTCGACGGCACCTTGGCCGACACGGAAATGGCGCATTTGGCGGCGTTCAACCACGCTTTCGCCGAGATGGGGATGGACTGGCGCTGGGATGTGCCGCTGTACACCCGCTTGTTGGCAGTGTCGGGCGGCAAAGAGCGCATCAAGGCGTATTGGCAAACCCTGGGGACCCAGCCCAAGGACATCACGGGTGCGGGCATGCAGGAGACGATTGATCACCTGCACGAGATCAAGACCGCCGCTTACGAGCAAGCCGTGCAAGACGGTGCGGTGCAAATGCGCCCCGGGGTGCTGGCGCTGCTGTCAGCGGCCAGTGCGGCGGGGCTCCAACTGGCCATTGCCACCACCACCTCGCCCGTCAACATTGCGGCCTTGCTGCGCCAAGCCATCGGCCCGGACTGGAAGCAGCATTTTTTGGTCATCGAAGACGCTTCGACCGCACCGCGCAAAAAGCCCGACCCGATGGTCTACCAGCAAACCCTCTCGCGCTTGGGTTTGGCGCCAGAACATTGCTTGGCGTTTGAGGACTCCGAAAACGGTCTGCGCGCCGCCATGGCCGCGGGTCTGTCCACCCTCATCACCCCCAACGATTTCACTGCCGATCACGATTTCAAAGGCGCATTGCGCATCGTCCCCAGCCTGCATGGCGTAGGACTGGCGCAATTACGTGAATGGCACCAATCCGCTTTCAAGGCCACCGCATGAGCACCGTCCGCATTGCCCCCTCCATCTTGTCCGCCGACTTTGCCCGTTTGGGCGAAGAGGTCCGCGCCATTGAAGCCGCAGGCGCGGACTGGGTGCACTTTGACGTGATGGACAACCATTACGTGCCCAACCTGACCATTGGCCCGCTGGTGTGCGAGGCGATTCGCCCGCATGTCCAGATTCCGATCGATGTGCATTTGATGGTCGAGCCGGTCGATGCCTTGGTGCCTTTGTTTGCCAAGGCCGGGGCCAACATCATCACCTTTCACCCCGAAGCCAGCCGCCATGTGGACCGCACTTTGCAAATGATCCGCGACCACGGCTGCAAAGCGGGCCTGGTGTTCAACCCGGCTACGCCGTTGGAGTGGATGGACCATGTGATGGACCGCTTGGACGTGGTCTTGCTCATGAGCGTCAACCCTGGTTTTGGCGGCCAGAAATTCATCCCCTCGACCTTGCCCAAGCTGCAAGCGGCCCGCCAGCGCATCAACACCCATGTGGCCCGGGGTGGTCAGCCCATCGTGCTGGAGGTGGATGGCGGCGTGAAGACCGACAACATCGCGCAGATCGTGGCGGCCGGTGCCGACACCTGCGTGGCAGGCAGCGCCGTGTTCGGTGCGCCCGATGCCGACGGCGGCTACCGGAGTGTGATGCAAGCCCTTAAGCAAGCCGCTGTGGCTTGAGTTGAATTCCGAATTCCAGAATTTTTAAAACTTCAGAGAGTGTTGACCCCATGTCCTTGAGCCCCCGCACCACGCCTACCCTGACGCAGTACCTGATCGAAGAGCGTCGCCGTTTTCCCGATGCCAGTGGTGACTTCAATGCCCTGATTTTGGATGTGGCCATGGCCTGCAAAGCCATCGCCAAATCGGTCGCCTACGGCGCTTTGGCCGACATGTATGGCAACCACGCGGCCGATGCAGGCGGCAGCATCAACGTGCAAGGCGAGACTCAGAAAAAGCTGGACGTGGTGAGCAATGAATTGTTCATCCGCATGAACGAGTGGGGCGGCCACTTGGCGGGCATGGCCTCTGAAGAAATGGATTTGCCGTATGACATTCCGCCGCAACACCCCCGTGGCAAATACCTGCTGGTGTTTGACCCGCTGGACGGCTCCAGCAACATCGACGTGAACGTGTCGGTGGGCAGCATCTTCAGCGTGCTGCGTGCGCCCGACGCCACCGCCGAGGGTGGGCCCTTGACCGAGGCTGATTTCTTCCAGCCGGGAACCCGACAGATTGCTGCCGGTTATGCCTTGTATGGCCCCACCACCATGCTGGTGCTGAGCGTGGGCAATGGCGTGGCTGGTTTCACACTCGACCCGGTGATGGGCGAGTTCATGTTGACCCACCCCGAGTTGCGCGTGCCCGAAGACACCCAAGAGTTCGCCATCAACGCCTCCAACAGCCGCTTTTGGGAAGCCCCGGTCAAGCGCTATGTGGACGAGTGTTTGGCCGGCAAAACTGGCCCGCGTGGCAAAGACTTCAACATGCGCTGGATCGCCTCCATGGTGGCTGAAGCGCATCGCATTTTGATGCGTGGCGGCGTTTTCATGTATCCCCGAGACACCAAAGATACGAGCAAACCCGGTCGCCTGCGCCTGCTGTATGAAGCCAACCCAGTGGGCTTCATCATGGAGCAAGCCGGAGGCCGCGCCAGCACGGGACAAGTCCCCATGTTGAGTGTGCAACCCACCAGCTTGCACCAGCGCATTGGCCTGGTGTTTGGCTCCAAAAACGAGGTCGAGCGCATTGAGCGTTACCACGCCGAGCCGCCCAAGCAAGACAGCTTTGCCCCGCTGTTTGGCGAACGCAGCCTGTTCCGCGACTGAGCCCGATTTCAAAACGCATGAAAAAACAACAAGGAGATTCCCATGTCTGAACGCCACCCCATCATCGCCATCACCGGTTCTTCGGGCGCAGGCACCTCGACGGTGACACGCACGTTTTCCAACATCTTCCGCCGCGAAGGGGTGAAAGCGGCCATCATCGAAGGCGACAGCTTCCACCGCTATGACCGCAAAGAGATGAAGCAACGTGGCGCTGAAGCTGAAAAAGATGGCAACAAACATTTCAGCCACTTCAGTGCCGAGAACAACCTGTTTGGTGAGATTGAAAACCTGTTTCGCACCTACGGTGCCACGGGCCAAGGCAAGTCACGCAAATACCTGCACAACGCCGAAGAAGCTGCGCCTTACCAACAAGACCCCGGCACGTTCACGCCTTGGGAAGATCTGCCGAACGACACCGACATGCTGTTTTACGAAGGCTTGCACGGCGCCGTGGTCACGCCCGAGCACAACATCGCGCAGCACCCCGACTTGCGCGTGGGTGTGGTGCCCGTCATCAACTTGGAATGGATTCAGAAACTCTGGCGCGACAAGCACCAGCGCGGCTACAGCACCGAGGCGGTGACCGACACCATCTTGCGCCGCATGCCCGACTATGTGAACTACATCGTGCCGCAGTTTGAGCACACACATGTCAACTTCCAGCGTGTGCCCTTGGTCGACACCTCCAATCCCTTCATCTCGCGTGACATTCCATCGGCCGATGAAAGCGTGGTGGTGATCCGTTTTGCCAATCCCAAAGGCATCGACTTTCCTTACTTGCTCAACATGATCAACGACTCCTGGATGAGCCGTGCCAACACCATCGTGGTGCCCGGCGGCAAGATGGAACTCGCCATGCAACTCATCTTCACACCGTTCGTGTGGCGAATGATGGAGCGCCGCAAACGCGCTCTGGGCCAGGCTTGAAGCGGGGCAAAAGCACCATGAACACCGCTGCATATCACCCCACCCCCGAGATGGCCCGCCGCATGGCCAACGCCGTGCGCATGCTGGCCGTTGACGCTGTCGAAGCGGCCAAGTCGGGCCACCCCGGTGCCCCCATGGGCATGGCCGACATCGCCGAAGTGCTGTGGAATCGCCATCTGAAACACAACCCACTCAACCCGCAGTGGCCCGACCGTGACCGTTTTGTGTTGTCCAACGGCCACGGCTCCATGCTGATTTATGCCTTGCTGCACCTGACTGGTTACGACCTGCCTTTGGATGAGCTGAAAAAGTTCCGCCAACTGCACAGCAAGACCCCTGGCCACCCAGAAGTGGACATCACGCCTGGCGTGGAAACCACCACCGGCCCCTTGGGTCAGGGCATCACCAACGCTGTGGGCATGGCACTGGCCGAAAAAATGTTGGCCGACGAATTCAACCGCGAGGAAGACGGCCAGCGCCTGGACATCGTGGACCACATGACCTATGTGTTTTTGGGTGATGGCTGCCTGATGGAAGGCATC
The DNA here is from genome assembly GCA_030729445.1 of Limnohabitans sp. Taxonomy (GTDB): domain Bacteria; phylum Pseudomonadota; class Gammaproteobacteria; order Burkholderiales; family Burkholderiaceae_C; genus Limnohabitans_A. Next base: position 7,346 of record JANQXJ010000049.1, read on the forward strand.
AGCCACGAGGCCTGTTCGCTGGCGGGCACCTTGCGCTTGTCCAAACTGGTGGCGCTGTACGACGACAACGGCATCTCGATCGATGGCCATGTGGAAGGCTGGTTCACCGACGACACGCCCAAGCGCTTTGAAGCCTATGGCTGGAACGTGATCGCCAAGGTGGATGGCCACGACCCGCAAGCGGTCAACGCCGCCATCGAGGCGGCCAAGGCGCAAGCCCATAGCCCCAATGGCAAGCCCACGCTGATCTGCTGCCAAACCGTGATCGGCATGGGTTCACCCAACAAAGCGGGCACCCACGACGTGCACGGCGCCGCGTTGGGCGCTGCCGAAGTGGCCGCCACCCGCGAAGCGCTGAACTGGCCTTATGCGCCCTT
>JANQXJ010000050.1:0-2294 GCA_030729445.1 Limnohabitans sp.
GTGCGCGAGAGGATCCACAGGTAGTCTCGATCAGGCTCGCTCACGACCACCCACTGGTAGTTCGGGTCCAGGTCGATGATCCAGTAATCACCCCAGACCATGGGAATGAAGGACAACCACTCGGGGGCAAAGCGCACCTTGAGCCGGGGTGAATTGGGCCCGCCAATTTGGCGTGCCGCACCCAGCGCCTCGCTCCATTCGCCCTTGTCGGTTTTGCAGCGGTTGAGCACCTGCACCCGGCCATCGGCTTGCAGCGTGTAGGTCGCCTGCGTGCTGCTGGCGCATTTCTTCTGAAACCAATTCGGGTACTTGGCGATCTCGTGCCAGGTGCCCATGTAGCGCGGCACGTCGACCGAGGGCACGGTTTGCAAAGGCGCGGGCTCGGCCTGCACGGGCGTCGTGGCCACACCAACGATCAAAGCCAAGGCCAGCCATCCTGCAGCCATTTTGTTCGCAGAGAATGGACCGGCCCCTCGGCCAGCTGCGTTCATCGGGAGGGGGTTGGGGTTCATGGGTTTGTCCTGTGTGGTGCGTCTGGACCGTCGCAAAGCGGCGGTGTGGCTGCGGTGAGCTTGCCACAGCGCCCGCTGCAGTTCTGTCTGTTACACCACGATCGGGGTGAGTGCGCCGTCCATGCTCATGCAAATGCCAGTGACGTAACTGGCCTTGGAGGAGGCCAAAAACAGCACCGCGTTGGCAATCTCTTCGGGCTCGGCCATGCGGCCCAACGGGATTTTGGCGACCGACTGCGCCTTGACCTGTTCGGGGCTGATGCCCTGGAGTCGGGCTTCAGCGGCCAGCCCCTCGTTCAAACGGTCGGTCAGGGTCAGGCCCGGGTTGACCGCGTTCACGCGGATGCCCTGCCCGCCATAAGCGGCGGCCATGCCGGCGCTCACCAGCATCAGCGCCGCATTGGCCGCGCCGCCGGGCAGGTGAATGGGGCTGGCCACTTTGCCGCCGTTGCCCACCACGTTCACCACCGCGCCCTGCCCGCGTGCGGCCATGCGCTGGATGCACGGTGTGAGCATGTGGATGGTGGTGAAGTACTTGGCCTGCATGGCGTCGGCAAAGGCCTCGGGTGTGAGCTCGGAGGCCGGTGTGCGTTTGGCCGCGCCTGCTGAATTGACCAGCACGTCGACGGGGCCGAACGCGGCTTCGGCCGCGTTCAGGGCCGCCAGTGCGGCCGAGGCGTCGCGCAAATTGGCCGACACCGTGTGGATGCGCTCGGCGGGAAATGTGGCTTGCAGCTGCGCTTGTGCAGCGTCCAGGTTGGCGCTGTCACGCGAGACCAGGCTCACGCGTGCGCCTTCGGCCAGAAAGCCCCGCGCACAGGCCAGGCCAATGCCTTTGCTGCCGCCAGTGATGAGGATGTGCTTGTCGCTGAGGTGCAGGTCCATGGGGGTCCTTGAATGATGGTTCTAAATGGGCAAATGATGGGGCCGCAGTAAAAATCTTCAGCCCCGAAGCCCCTTGACCAAGGGCTGCGCCAGCCGCTCGCCTTCTTGCACCCAGAACACGGGGTCGGCTTTGCGAATGCGGCCAATGGCGTTGCCCATGTGCGCGGCGGCGGCTTGCCGAGCCTCAGCGGGCTTGCCCGCTTGAATGGCCTTGAGGATGGCTTGGTGTTCGCTGCGCACAGCGGCCGCAAAGTCCCCGCGCCGGGCCTCGTTGGCGCGGGTCACCTGCGTGGCGCCGTGTAAAAACTGGCTCAGATAACCGAGCGTCTGGATCAAAAAAGGATTGCGTGTGGCCTCGGCAATGGCGCGGTGAAAATTCACGTCCTCGGCCACACCATCGCCACCCGACGCCACCGCTTGGTCCAGCGCCTGGACCGCCTGCTCGATGGCGTGCAGGTCACTGGCGCTGCGCCGCTCGGCCGCCAGCGCGGCCACCTCGGCCTCTAAGGCGCGACGCACCTCCACCATCTGAACCACCGCCTCTTGCGAAGCGGCATGACGGGCTTCGAAATTCAGGGGCGCAAAAGGCTTCTGAGCACTCACAAACACCCCACTGCCTTGGCGAGAATCCACCAGCCCCAGCGATTTGAGGCGCGAGACCGCCTCGCGCACCACGGTGCGGCTGACGGCGAACTGCTCGACCAGCCGCGCCTCGGTGGGCAGTTTGTCGCCCGGTGCCAAACGCCCTTGTTTGATCTCGGCGCTCAATTGCTCGGCCACCTGATCGGACAAACGGGCACCGCTGGAAACAGGGGTGAAGTGCTGGCTCATGGAGTTGTCATACAAAAAACAAATTCAAGCATAACTGGGCTTTGACAGCTTGTCTGTCATACCGGA
>JANQXJ010000050.1:2394-7715 GCA_030729445.1 Limnohabitans sp.
TGCTCAACACTGGATCCCGGGTCTTCGCCCGGGATGACGGAATTTTGGACGTCGAGGGTCTTTCAAATTCATCGGTCCAGATCCATCAGTCAGCACAACACGCCCACCCTTAAAATTACGTTTAGGTAAACTGATTTATCAATGGTAAATTACGGCCTAGGCACCGCGAGGTGCTTTTTGACCCTTCTGGAGCTCGTCACATGGGTGCTTACGTCAACCCGATTTATCCGTACAAATCCTCCACCGAGTGGATGACCACGCCGCCGCAGCGCAAACCGCTGATCGTGATTGGCGCAGGGCCGGTGGGTTTGGCCGCCGCCATCGATGCCCGTTTGCAGGGTTTGGAGGTGCTGGTGCTGGACGACGACAAAACCGTCTCGGTCGGCTCGCGGGCGGTGTGCTACGCCAAGCGCTCGCTCGAAATTCTGGACCGCCTGGGCATTGCCAACGAAGCTTGTGGCTTGGGCGTGAGCTGGAACATTGGCCGCACCTTTTTGGAAGAAGACGAGGTCTACCAGTTCAACCTGGTGCCCGACGCGGGCCACAAGCGCCCCGGCATGATCAACCTGCAGCAGTACCACGTCGAAGAGATGCTGATTGCACGCGCCCTTGAATTGGGGGCCGACATCCGCTGGCAGCACAAAGTGACGGCCGTCACGCGTCATGACGACCACACCACGCTCACGGTGGAAACGCCCGATGGCACCTTTGACATCGAGGCCGATTGGCTGGTGGTGGCCGACGGCGCACGCAGCCCGATCCGTCGCCATCTGGGGCTGGACATCGAAGGCCGCGTGTTCCAGGACCGCTTTTTGATCGCCGACGTGATCATGAAAGCCGACTACCCCGCCGAGCGCTGGTTTTGGTTTGACCCGCCTTTTCACCCCAACCAAAGCGTGCTGCTGCACAAACAAAGCAACAACGTCTGGCGCATCGACTTTCAGCTCGGCTGGGACGCCGACCCCGAAGAAGAAAAGAAGCCCGAAAAAGTCATCCCGCGTCTGAAGGCCATGCTGGGCGATGACCGCCCGTTTGAGCTGGAATGGGTCAGCATCTACACCTTCCAGTGCCGCCGCATGACCGACTTCCGCCATGGCCGGGTGCTGTTCGCAGGCGACGCGGCGCACCAGGTTTCGCCCTTTGGCGCACGCGGTGCCAATTCGGGCTTTCAGGACGCGGACGATTTGATGTGGAAGCTGGGCATGGTGATCAAGGGCCAGGCCAGCGAGAAATTGCTCGACACCTACGCGATGGACCGCCAGTTTGCCGCCGACGAGAACATCATGAACTCGACGCGCTCGACCGACTTCATCACGCCCAAGAGCCGCACCAGCAAGACCTTTCGCAACCAAGTTCTGGCGCTGGCCAAACACCACCCCTTTGCCCGCAAGCTGGTCAACTCGGGCCGTTTGTCAGTGCCTTCGTTCCTCACGGGTTCAGTGCTCAACACCCCGGATGCCGATGCGTTTGAAGGGAACATGGTGCCCGGGGCACCGATGGACGATGCACCGGTGCAGGTGAATGGCCAAGACGCCTGGCTGCTCGACCAAGTCGGTCGCGGCTTCGCGGCCATGTTGTTTGTCGATGCCGCGCCCGATGCCCAGACGCTGGCCACGCTGCAAGCCTTGAAACAAAGCGAAGTGCCCGTGAGCAGCCTGATCGTTTCCCGCCAGGCCCTACAAGTACCCGGTTTTCCAGTCTTGGTGGACGCGCAAGGCTGGATGGCCAAACGCTACGACGCCCAGCCCGGCACCACCTATTTGCTGCGTCCCGATCAACATGTGATGGCCCGCTGGCGCACGCTCGACGGCGCCCGACTGCAAGCCGCCATGGCCCGCGCCTTGGGCGCATTCAGCCCCGCAGCCTGAACCGCCCCAAGACTGAGATGAGCAACGACATGAACACAGGCCTGAAAACCGACCCCAACTTCCACGAAGCCGGACGGCGATTTTTCCGTGACTTCTCGCCCGGCGACGAGTTTTATGAACACCTGATCGACGCGCACAACGGCCTGAGCGACGAACAAAGCGAGGCGCTCAACGCCCGCCTGATTTTGCTGTTGGCCAACCACATTGGCGACTTGCGCGTGCTGCGCGAGGCACTGCAGGCCGCCCGCCAATCTGACTGAGCCCCCCTTGGAGAACCCCATGAAAATCGACCGCATCCACCACGTCGCCTACCGCTGCAAAGACGCCAAAGCCACCGTCGAGTGGTACGTGAAAAACCTGAACATGGAATTCGTGCTGGCCATCGCCGAAGACCTGGTGCCCTCCACCAAGGCCCCGGATCCCTACATGCACGTGTTTCTGGACGCGGGTGGTGGCAACGTGTTGGCCTTCTTTGAGCTGCCCAACTCACCCGAGATGGGCCGCGACACCAACACCCCGGAATGGGTGCAGCACATCGCCTTCAAAGTCGACAGCCTGCAAGCCCTGGAAGACGCCAAGGCCCGCCTGCAAGCCAATGGCGTGGATGTGCTGGGCCCCACCAACCACACCATCTTCAAGAGCATCTACTTTTTTGACCCCAACGGCCACCGCCTGGAACTGGCCGCCGATGTGGGCACGCCAGACATGTACGCCAAGCTCGACGCCTGCAAGTGGGACATGCTCAATGAATGGGCGCAAACCAAACGCGCCCCGAAACACGCGGCCTGGATGCACGAGACCGAACTGCACAGCTGAAGCGCTAAGCCGCAGGAGGCCGATTCTGCTGGCCACCCTGACCCTTGTCGCGTCACTGTTTCACCAGCGCCTCACGTTTGCGCTTGGCCAATATCCGGGCTGAGTTGAGCCCGGTCAGGACCATGATGGGCCACAAGAATGTGCAGACCAAGGCCCACAAGAGGCGAGCGCCCAGCGTAGAGCCCCCTTCGGGCGTCTCCACCTGATGTGGCCCCTCGCTGAAGATGTGCTGATAGGAAAAAGTCGCCAGACCGAACACAGCGCCAAACAAGAGAAACAGAGAAATATAGATGTTCAAGGCCGTCTCCTGGGTAAGGGCCAACAGGGCCGCCCGAATGGGTGGCTTGCCTGACCTGAAGCCAAAGGTCCAAATCAGTGTAACTTTAAAATTACTTTAAAGACTGTAAAAAATTCGTTTCACAAAGGGCTTTAACGGCAGAGCCCTTCACCCATCTGGCGGCTGAAAGTCGCAAAGTTAACCTTAGAGCTTGAAATGCTGTGCCACATCGATTGGCATACCAAGCAAACTATGACTCATCGCCTGCGCAAGAGGTACTGCGCCATGGCACCCGTCAAAGCAAAGGCCAGCATCATCCAGCCCAGGTTCACCGCGCCTTCGTGCGGCACCAGCCCCACCAGATAGCCACCCGTGGCCCCCGTGAGTTGCTGCATCAGCCCCGCCACCGCAGCGGCCGACCCAGCCAATGCGGGCAGCACACCCACGGTGCCTGCCAGCGCTGGCGGGTTGAGCAAGCCGTGGCCAAAGCCCAGCAAGAGCAACGGCAAGGCCACGGCCAGCGCCGTCTGCACACCGCCAAGACCCAGCGCCAGCATCACGACCAGGCCACCCAGCGTCAGGGCCTGACCCCAGGCCATGACGCGCGATTCGCCCGCCTGTGCGATGAGCCGCGAGGTCATGAAGTTGCCCAAGATGTAGGACACGGGCACGGCCATGATGAACCAGCCAATGCCGTCCGGCCCGATGCCGTAGCCCTTGAGCACGATGGGTGCTCCGGCCAGGAAGGCATAAAACGTGGCGGTGGTCGCGGCAAGGATGGCGACGTAGAGCAAAAAACGCGGCTCGCGCAGCAAGCGGGCATAAGCTCTGAGCATGGCCTGCAGCCAGTGGCCCGGCGCAGGCTCAGGTTTGGCCACACGCGGCAGGCCCACCCAAGCGGCCACCAGCAGAAGCACCGCCAACACGGCCAACACCATAAAGTTGGTCTGCCAGCCGTAGCGCACATGGATCTGCCCGCCGATCAGCGTGGCCAGCGGCGGACACATGCCCAGCGCCATGCCGATGTAGGCCATGACCCGGGTGCGTTGTGGTCCGGCAAACAGGTCTTGCACCATGGAGCGGCTGACCACCATGCTGGCCGCGCTGCCTGCGCCTTGCAGCACTCGGGCGGCGGTGAGCGTGGCGATGTCGGTGGCCAGCGCGGCCATGACCGAGGCCAGCCCCGCCACCACCAGGCCCAGCATCAAGATGGGTTTGCGCCCATGCCGATCGGACAGCGGGCCGTAAACCAGCTGCAAGGCGCCGTAGGCCACCACATAACCGCTGAAAGTCAGCTGCACATCGGCTTGGTGCGTGCTGAAGATGGCGCCCCACTCCTGCATGGACGGCAGACACAAGGTCATGGCCAAGAGGCCAAAGGAGATTTGCGCCAGCACGTTGGCGATCAGCCAAGGGCTGTGAGCGGCCGGGGCCTGGGTGCCTGGCACAGTGGCCATGTCAGCTGCGCTGCAGTTTGTAGACCGCTGTGCCCGCCATCAGGTTGGGCATCCAACGCACTTCCTGGCCCTGCTGCAGGCCGAATGCGTCCATGATGCGCAACTGGTTTTTACGGGCCAGATCGCCAAAGTCGGCGTAAGTGCCCACGCGGATGTTGGGCGTGTCGTACCACTGGTAGGGCAGGCGTTTGGTCACCGGCATGCGGCCTTGCAGCACGCTCAGGCGGTTGAACCAGTGCGCAAAATTGGGGAAGGCGACGATGCCGATTTTTCCCACGCGCACCGTCTCGCGCAGCATGGTTTCGGCGTTGCGCAGGTGTTGCAGGGTGTCGATTTGCAGCACCACGTCGAACGATTGGTCAGCAAACAGGCTCAGGCCTTCGTCCAGGTTCAGCTGGATCACGTTCACGCCACGCTGCACGCAAGCGTGCACATTGGCATCATCCAGCTCCACGCCGTAACCGGTGCAGCCCCGGTGTTGTTGCAGATGGGCCAAGAGGGCGCCATCGCCACAACCCAAATCGAGCACGCGCGCGCCTTGTGGCACCAGGCGGGCAATCGCTTGCATGATCAGGGGGTCGCTCATGCGGCACCTCCTTCGTTCAAAGTCTTTGCCATGTTGTCAAAGTAAGAACGCACCACGTTCATGTAGCGGGCATCGTCGAGCAAAAAAGCATCGTGCCCGTGCGGCGCGTCGATTTCGGCGTAGCTCACATCGCGGCGGTTGTCGAGCAGGGCCTTGACCATTTCGCGGCTGCGGGCGGGCGAAAAGCGCCAGTCGGTGCTGAAGCTGATCAACAAGAACTTGCAGCTGGCACGGGCCAATGCCTTGGACAGGTCGCCACCAAAGGCGCGGGCCGGGTCAAAGTAATCGAGCGCCCGTGTGATCAGCAAATAGGTGTT
>JANQXJ010000051.1 GCA_030729445.1 Limnohabitans sp.
TGTCGCGCACCGTCCACTCCAGCAATTGGTCCAGAGCGGCCCGGGCTTGGTGGGCATTGGGGTGGTGCAGCACCACCACCAAGGTGTAGCGCTGGCCGCTTTGGCCCTGCACATAACCGGCGACCGAGGCCACATCGCGCAGCGAGCCGGTTTTGAGCCAAGCGTTGCCGATCACGGGCGACTGCGGGCTGCGGTCTTTCAGGCGGGCGGCGGTGCCGTCCACCCCGGCGATGGCCAAGGAGTTGACAAAGTGCTGGGCATGTGGGCTGGTGTGTGCGGCTTGCAGCAAAGCCGTCAAAGCTTTGGCGGTGCTGCGTTCGGTGCGAGACAGGCCCGAGCCGTTGTCCAGCACCGGTTCATCGTGCCCGGCAAAGCCTTGACGCCACCACTGCGACAGGCGCAAGCGCGAGACCTCAAAGCGCCCGGGCGAACCCAGCTCGCTCGACAGTGTCAGGTACAGCTGCTGCGCCATCACGTTGTTCGAGAATTTGTTGATGTCTTGGATGATCTCGGACAAGGGCAAAGAGGGCGCTTCCAGCAGCAGCTTGGCCGATGCCGGGCGCGTGCCGTAGCGCACCTGCCCCGTGAGTTGCCCGCCCGCTTGCTGCCACAGGGCTTGCATGACCCGGGGGGCAAAGGCTTCGGGTTCGGGATAGGCCACGGGCCATTCGCGTTCACCACAGCTGACGGGGTAGCGGCCCGCAAAACGCACTTGCTGGGCTTGGCTGAAGTCGGCCTGCAGCTGGCGGCGCCAGTCGCTGCAAGGGGCCTGACTCAGCGGCAGCTGTGTGGGGGCCGAGAAACCGGCCAAGGGCGGCTCAAAGCGCACCAGCACCAGCCCGCTGGCGGCGTCAGGCGTGAATGTGTAGACCACGGCCTTGAAGTTGAGCAGCAGCCCGTCTGGGCCCACGTTGTAGGGCCGCAGGGGTTCGTCGTCAAAGGGCTCACTGCGATTGCGCACGTCGAACACACTGCGGTCCAGCACGATGTCACCGCGCACCTCGCGCACCCCTGCCGCCCTGATCTGCGCCATCAGGTCTTGAAGGCGCTCAACCACCAGCTTGGGGTCGCCACTGCCGCGCACCACCAAGTTGCCCTGCAGCACCCCATCGCGAACAGGGCCATCGGTGTACACCCGGTTGCGCCAGACGTAGTCGGGTCCCAGCAGGCTCAAACCCGCATAGGTGGTGAACAGCTTCATGACCGAAGCGGGGTTGACGCTGGCTTGCGCTTGGTACGACAAATGCCGAGGCTTGGCGCTGTTGGACGCGGGCCCTTGGGGCAGGGGGGCGATGAGCACGCTCAGGGCCGAGGGCGGAACTTGGGCTTTTTGAAGCGTTTGCAGGACCTGGCGGGGCAGAGTGGTCCGGGCTTGGTTGGTGAGGGTCTGGCCCGATGCCGACGCGGCGCGGTTTTGGGCGAAAGCTGGCCAAGCCAGTGCGCAGCCCAGTGTGAAGGCCAGTGCGAAAACCGCTGCACGAGGCGCAGCGCTGGCGTGGGCGAGCGTGGTGAAAAATGAGCGCTTGGCGCGGGTTGCAGACATCGCTCAAGTCTAACGGGCACAGGGGGTGATCGGGCTGCGAAGGACAAGCTTCTGCGGCAGCCCCGTATGATTCGGGCCATGCGATTTTCTTCAAAAACCGTGGGCCTGGCTTCTGCGGTCATCACGGTGCTCATCTGGACCGGTTTCATTGTCATTGCGCGGGCTTCGGCGTCTCGGGGTTTGCTGCCTCTGGACATCGCGCTGGCCCGCATTCTGGGGGCCAGCAGCATCTTGCTGCCTTGGGCCTGGTGGTTGATGCGGTCCGCACGCCAAGCCGGTGAAAAAGTGGGCTCTTTGGGAGGCCTGTCGCCCTTGCCCTTGGCCCCGACCGTGCAGGCGGGCTTGTTGGGTGGCTTGCTTTATGCCGTGTTGGCCTACACGGGTTTCTTTTTTGCGCCGGCCTCACATGCTTCGGTGTTGTTGCCCGGCAGCTTGCCTTTGTGGACCACCTTGTTGGCTTGGCTGGTCTTGCGCGAACAAGTGTCATCGGCCCGGGCATTGGGGCTGGGCTTTATTGTGCTGGGCGATGTGCTGGTGGGCGGTGCCAGCTTGCTGATGGCTTTTGACGGCGGCGAGGTCTGGAAGGGCGATTTGCTGTTCATGACGGCCGCTTGCTGCTGGGCGGGTTACAGCATCACGGTGCGACGGCATGGCTTGGATGCGGTGCGAGCGACCATGGCCATCACCGCGTTTGCCTTTGTCACTTTTGTGCCGTTGTATCTGACCTTGATCGGCTTGGGGGTACTGCCTACCCATTTGATGCAGGTGCCGTGGACCGAGATTCTGTTCCAGGCCGTGTTCCAGGGCGTGGGCTCGGTGGTCATCTCGGGCATCACCTTCACGCAGATGGTGCGCCACTATGGCCCGGTGCGCTCGACCATGATCACGGCCTTGGTGCCCGGCTTGTCGGCGCTGGGGGCGGTGTGGTTCTTGGGTGAGCCCATGCACTGGAATTTGCTGGCCGGGCTGGCGCTGGTGACCAGTGGCATTTTGTTTGGTGTGCGGCAAGCCAAAAAACCTGCAGCCGCCGTCACGCCTTCCCCTTCATCGACCGGAGGTCAGCCATGAGCGGTATCCCCGAGCGCCGCTGGTTGGCCTTTGACACCAGCACCGATGTGCTGTTTTTGGCCGTGTCACGCGGCGAGCAGGTCTGGACCCAAACCCTGCCCGGCGGCGCACAAGCCTCCAGCGGTTTGATTCCGGCGGTACTGGCGCTGCTGGCCGAGGCCGACATGCCGCTGGCCTCGCTCGACGCCATCGTCTTCGGCCGGGGGCCGGGCTCTTTTACCGGCTTGCGCACCGCCTGCGCAGTGGCCCAGGGCCTGGCTTTTGGGGCCGATGTGCCTGTGCTGCCGGTCGACACTTTGCTGGCCGTGGCCGAAGAGGCCCGTTGGTCGCAAGTGCAAGCCGGGGCCATCGCACCCGATGCTGCGCTCACCGTGTTGGCGTTGTTGGATGCCCGCATGGACGAGGTCTACAGCGCTGCTTACCGCTGGGAGCCCTTACCGGGCACAGGCCACGGGCGTTGGCAAGAAGCCACGCCCTTGCAGGTGGGTGCGCCCGAAAAATTGCAGATGCCCGAAAACCATCTGGTGCTGCAAGCCGGCAATGCCTTTGCCGCGTATGGCGAGCGACTGCCCCAAGCGGTGCCTGAGGGCTTGCGCTGCGAGGCCCTGCCCACGGCCGCCGCTTTGCTGCGCTTGGCCCCGGTCTTGTGGGCGCAAGGCTTGGCCGTGCCAGCCGAGCAGGCCATGCCGCTCTATATCCGCGACAAAGTGGCCCATACCACCGCCGAGCGCGAGGCCATGAAGGCTCAGTCGGCTTTGGCCAAGGCCGCTGCGCAGTCATGAGCGCTTCCATGAAGCCTGCCACAGACGACGAAGGCGCCCAGCCGTCAGAGGCCACGCGCAACCGCGTCACGCTGGCCCCCATGTCGCAAGACGATCTGGACACGGTGATCGCCATCGAGCAAACCGCCTACAGCCACCCTTGGACACGGGGCAATTTCCGTGACTCGCTCAATCCCTTGTTTGAGGCCCAATGCTTGTGGCTAGAAGGCGAATTGCTGGGCTATTTTTTGGCCATGCACGGGGTGGAAGAAATGCATTTGCTCAACATCACCGTCGCACCCGCTCGGCAAGGCCAGGGTTGGGGCCACATGATGCTGGACGCCTTGTCGCTCATGTCGCGCCATGTCGGGGCGCAATGGCTGTGGCTGGAGGTGCGCCAAAGCAATGTGCGGGCTCTGAAGGTCTACGAGCGTTACGGCTTCAAGCAAGTCAGCATCCGCAAGGATTACTATCCGGCAGGTCGCCTGCAGCGAGAGCATGCGGTGGTGATGAGTTTGAAACTGTGAGCCTGAACATGAGCGACCCCACCCGATTTGACCTGGACGACCGCCAACGCGCCATGCTGGCCGAGATGGGTGTGCGCGTGTGGTGGCCGCAGCCAAGCGACGCCGCGCCCCAAGCTGTGGCGGAAGTTGCACCGGCCAGGGCCACAGAGGGCGCAGCGCCTGCACATGGTGTGTCCGTCGTTGCACCGCTTGGAAGCCCCGCACGTCCCATGCCGACTGATGCAACAACCGCGTCCGTGCCTGTGCAGGCCCCAGCCACCCGCCCCGCAACGCGTGAGCCTGTGGCGCTCGCACCCACCCCGGCGCAGTCCAAGGGCCCCGTGTTTGCACCCTTGCCCGAAGGCTTGTCCAGCATGGGTTGGGCCGAGCTGCAAACGGCTGTGCAAGCCTGTCGGTCATGCGCTCTGGGCGCTGCACGCCAAACCCCCATTTTGGGTTCGGGTCAGGGCACAGCCCAATGGATGGTGGTGGGCGACTTGCCTTCGGACGCCGACGAGGCGCAAGGCCAGCCCTTTACCGGGCCGGAAGGCGTGTTGCTGGACAACATGCTCAAAGCCGTGGGCGTGCGACGCCAGGGTTCACCCCACAACGCCGATGCCAATGCCAATGCCCGTGCCGAACTGCCCGAGGCCTGCCTGACCCACGCCGTCAAATGCCGCCCCCAAAACGGGCGCAATCCCGAAACGTCGGAGTTGGCCACTTGTGCGGCTTATCTGTCGCGCCAGGTCACGCTGGTGCAACCTCGGGTGATTTTGGCCATGGGCCGTTTCGCCATCCAGAGCCTGCTGGGCAGCACCGAGCCTATGGGCAAGCTGCGCGGCCGGTTGCATGACTTTCAGGGCGTGCCTGTGGTGGTCACTTACCCGCCATCGAGCTTGTTGCGCAACCCGGCCGACAAGGCCAAGGCCTGGGCCGATCTGGTGTTGGCCCTGTCGGTGACCCACGGCTGACAACCGCTAAAATCTCGGGTTTACCAGAATACTTCTCCGGAGTTTCCCCACATGGCCAATACACAGCAAATGGCGAACGCCATCCGCGCCCTCGCAATGGACGCCGTTCAACAAGCCAACTCCGGTCACCCCGGCGCCCCCATGGGCATGGCCGACATGGCTGTTGCGCTTTGGGGCGATCACCTGCAACACAACCCCAAAAACCCGCATTGGGCCAACCGCGACCGCTTCGTGCTGTCCAACGGCCACGGCTCCATGCTGATCTATTCGGTGCTGCACCTGACCGGCTACAAACTGCCGATTGAAGAACTTAAAAACTTCCGCACCCTGCACAGCAAAACCGCTGGCCATCCCGAAGTGGGTGTGACCCCCGGCGTGGAAACCACCACCGGCCCCCTGGGCCAAGGCATCACCAACGCCGTGGGCATGGCCCTGGCCGAAAAAATGCTGGCTGCCGAGTTCAACCAACCAGGCCACGCCATCGTCAACCACCACACCTACGTGTTTTTGGGTGACGGCTGCCTGATGGAAGGCATCAGCCACGAAGCCGTGGCCCTGGCCGGCGCCTGGAAGCTGAACAAACTGATTGCTCTCTACGACGACAACGGCATCTCCATTGACGGCCAAGTGGCCCCTTGGTTCATCGACAACACGCCCCAGCGCTTTGCCGCCTGCGGCTGGAACGTGATCGACGCCGTGGACGGCCACGACGCAGCGGCTGTGTCCAAGGCCATCGCCGCCGCCAAGCACAGCGCCGACAAGCCTACGTTGATCGTCTGCAAAACCGCCATCGGCAAGGGTTCGCCCAACCGTGCAGGCACCTCCAAAGCCCACGGCGAGCCATTGGGCGCTGAAGAAATCAAGCTCACCCGCGAAGCCCTGGGCTGGACGGCCGAGCCTTTCAAGATCCCCAAAGAGGTTTATGCCGACTGGGACGCCAAAGCCGCAGGCGCTGCCCGCGAAGCCGCATGGAACACGGCATTCGCCGCTTACAAAGCCGCTTTCCCCGCACAAGCCAAAGAATTCGTGCGCCGCATGAAGGGCGACTTGCCCAAAAACTTCAACCAAGTGGCGTTTGACGCCGTGGTCGCCGCCCACACCAAGGGCGAAACCGTGGCCAGCCGCAAGGCCAGCCAGCTGGCGCTGGAAGCCTTCACCGCCGCCCTGCCCGAAATGCTCGGCGGCTCGGCCGACCTCACGGGCTCTAACCTCACCAACACCAAGAGCACCCCCGCTTTCCGCGTGGACTTGGCCGGTGACGTGGTCAAGACGGCTGAAGGTCAGATTGGCCGCCACATCAACTACGGCGTGCGCGAATTCGGCATGGCCGCCATCATGAATGGCGTGGCCTTGCACGGCGGCTACATCCCCTACGGCGGCACCTTCCTCACCTTCTCTGACTATTCGCGCAACGCCATCCGCATGGCCGCGCTCATGAAGCAGCGCGTGATCCACGTCTTCACCCACGACTCGATTGGCTTGGGCGAAGACGGCCCGACCCACCAGTCGATCGAGCACGCCGCCAGCCTGCGCCTGATCCCCGGTCTGGACGTGTGGCGTCCTGCCGACACGGCCGAAACCACTGTGGCCTGGGCCGTGGCCCTGCAAAACGCCAACCGTCCATCGGTCCTGTTGCTCAGCCGCCAAAACCTGGCTTACTCACCCAAGAGCGATCTGGGCGACATCAGCCGTGGCGCGTATGTGCTGTCCGAACCCGAACACGTTGGCATGAAGAAGACCCACGGCGTGATCATCGCCACCGGCTCCGAAGTGCAACTGGCCCTGGCCGCACAAAAGCTGCTGGCCGAACGCAAAATTGGTGTGCGCGTGGTCTCCATGCCCAGCACCAACGTGTTTGATCGCCAAGACACCGAGTACAAACAAAGCGTGTTGCCCAAAGGCCTGCCCCGCGTGGCGGTCGAGATGGGTTCTACCGACGGCTGGTGGAAATATGGCTGCGCCGCCGTGGTCGGCATCGACACCTACGGCGAGTCGGCCCCAGCGCCCGTGCTGTTCAAACACTTCGGCTTCACCGCCGAGAACGTGGCCGACACGGTCCACGCTGCGCTGCTCAAGGCCTGATCGAAGGCTGTGCTGCACCTTATGGGGTGCAGCGGGCCACGCGCCAGCGACTGACCGGCCGAACCTCTTCAGCGCCCACCAGGCGCTGAACTCACGTTCTGGGATCAGGATTCTGAAAGGGTCTTGGCTTCCAATCCGGTTACGTAACCGTTTAGTAACTTTCTTCCCGAGGCTCTTACCATGACCATCAAGTTGGGTATCAACGGATTCGGCCGCATCGGCCGTCTGGCCCTTCGCGCCGCCCTCAAACATGGCTACGACGACATCCAAATCGTCGGCATCAACGACCCTAAACCCTCTGACTACCTGGCCTACATGCTCAAGTACGACAGCGTGCACGGCCGCTTTGATGGCACGGTGGACTTCACCGAAGACACGCTCGTCGTCAACGGTAAAAAGATCAAGCTCTCGCATGAACGCGACGCACACAACCTGCGTTGGGGCGAAATGGGCGTGCACACCGTGCTCGAATGCACGGGCCACTACCTGACCGAACCCACCAGCCAAATGCACTTGGTCGCAGGCGCCAAGAAGGTCGTGATTTCGGCCCCGTCCAAAGACAGCGTCCCCATGTTCGTCTATGGCGTGAACCACAAAAAATACGCAGGCGAGGCCATTGTGTCGAATGCGTCATGCACCACCAACTGCCTGGCCCC
>JANQXJ010000052.1 GCA_030729445.1 Limnohabitans sp.
GGGCTCGGCTGTGGTGGCGGGGCTGCTGGCCCGCAGGGTCTCCAGCAGCAAATCGGGGTAATGCGCGACCGGCGCCACGCGGTGCTGGCTGAACAGGTCGGGGAAGAGCCGCATCATCATCTTGCGGTCTTCCAGCATGTAGCTCACGCCGCTGGGCACACGCAGATTGTCTTCGAGCACGTAGTACTCGCCCTGGCCCGCGCTGTCGGGTGCACGCACGATGTCGATGCCACTGATGTGGGAATAGATGTTGTTGGGGACATGCACCCCCACCATCTCGGGGCGAAACTGCGCGTTGTTTTCGATCTGCTCACGGGGAATGATGCCCGCCTTGAGAATGTCCTGGTCGTGGTAGACGTCGTGGATGAAGCGGTTGAGCGCGTTGACGCGTTGCACCAAGCCTGCTTCCATGCTTTTCCATTCCTGGGCGGCGATCACGCGGGGAATCAGGTCAAACGGGATCAGGCGCTCGGTGCCCCCCTCGTCGGAATTCGCGTCTTCGTCCTTGTCGCCATAGACGGCAAACGTGATGCCCACGCGCCGAAAAATGACTTCCGCCTCTTCTCGCCGTGCGGCCATGAGTTGGGGATCCTGGGATTTCAACCAACGGGCATACGCAGCGTAATGCGCCCTCACCTCCCCCGAGTCGCCCGCTGCAGGCAAGCGGCTGTACATCTCATCAAATTGGCGCATGTCACTTCACTCCTGAAACTCATCAAGCAAATACTGTACCTAGCAAGACTTGCCTTTTCATAAGGTCTGATTTCAGGCCGACCCCATGCCGAACTGGGATGGCTCAAGGTGGCAAGGCGAGGTGCCAATACCGTTGGCGCTCAACCCTCTCACATTGCACCAAGATCGGCGCGTGGCTGCGCCAAGTGGCTGCGCCGCATCGCGTGGTTTCCACCATTTGGATGTCTTGCGCTTGGTAACGCCCCACCACTTCGGGCGCTGGATGGCCAAAGCGGTTGCGGTAACCCGCCTGGACCAGGGCCATTTTGGGCGCAAGGGCTTGCAAAAATGGCAGGCTAGACGACGTCTTGCTGCCATGGTGGGGGGCGAGCAGCACATCCACCGGGCTCAGGCCCGCCCGCAACAAAGCCTGCTCCTGCGGAGCTTCGATGTCACCTGCCAGCAACGCCGAGCCTTCAGGGGTGTGAATGCGCAGCACACAGCTGACTGCATTGGGTTTGCGACTGGGAGGCGCCAACTCGGGCGCAGGTGGGTGCAAGACCTGAAAAAACACACCATCCCAAACCCACGACTGCCCAGCCTGGCAGCGCGTCCAGCCCGGACGCATTCGGTGCAAAGGGTGTTCGTCCTCCAGAGACGACCACAAAGCCGCCTGTTCTTGCATGGCCAACACCGCGGCTGCACCGCCCGTGTGGTCACTGTCGCGGTGGCTGAGCATCAGCACATTCAGGCGCTCACCCATTTGCACCAGCAAAGGCACCAAAACCCGATGGCCTGCATCGCTTTCGGCCGAATAACGCGGACCGGCGTCGTACAAGAGGCTGTGCTGGGCGGTGCGCACCAACACCGCGTTGCCCTGACCGACATCGGCCGCCAGCAATTCAAATTGGCCATAGCTTGGCCGAGGGGGTGACCAGAACAAAACTGGCCAGAGCAAAGGCAAGCACATGACTTTCCAGGACAGAGGCATGCGCAGCACCAAACCCAAGGCTCCGAGCATGGCCACTACAGCCAACCCCCAGGGCGGCGTCGCCCTTGACACGCTGGCCAGTGGCCATGCCGACATCCAGCCCAGCAAGTGGGACAAAGGGTGCAAGGCCCAAGAGGCCCAATCCCAGGCCAAGGGCCACACAAGCCCCAACATCGCCAGTGGCGTGACCACCAAGGTGACCCAAGGAATGGCGAGCACATTGGCCAACAAACCCACCAGCGACACCTGACCAAAAAACAGCAAGGTCAACGGTGCCAGCGCCAGCGTGACGGTCGCCTGCTCACGCAACAAAGCACCCACACTCTGCACGAACAACACAAACCACCGCACAACACGCGTCGCACCCAAAAGGTGCGACCAAGTTAAAGGGCGTGCGCCAGAGCCCCAGAACGGTGCATCGCTAGAGTTCCTTGGTGATGCAAAACCTGCGCCTCGGTCATCCTTCAGGTTCGAGGCCATGAGCACCCCCACCGCCACAAAGCTCAACCAAAAACCCGGTTGTAACAAGGCCCACGGGTCCCAGACCAAAACGGCGGCACAAGCCATCAACCATACCAAGGCACCGTGCCATTGTCGTGCCGAAAGCTTGAGCACGACCACCACCAAAAGCATCAACAACGTGCGTTGAGCGGGCAAGCCCCAACCGCTGAACAAGGCATAAAAAGTGGCCAGCAACAAACCTGACACCGCCCCGACCTGCACCGCTGGCCAACGCATCGCGCCGTCAAAGCCCCATAGGGCTGCACGACGCCAGCTCCAACCCACAACCAGTGAAGCCAGCCAAGCGAACATGGTCACATGCAGTCCCGAGATGCTCATCAGGTGGGCCACGCCTGTGGCTCTGAACACATCCCAGTCGCTGCGGTCAATCGCGGCCTGATCACCCACCACCAAGGCCGCCAGCACACCGGCCCGTTTGGCGGCATCCGCTTCGCCCCCGGACGTACTCAGCTGTGTCAACAAGCGGTCGCGCACCGTTTGGCGCCAACCCTCGATCGGATGGCTCAGAGTGCTGTCGATTCGAAGCGGCGGTGGATCTTTGGCGCGGTTGCGCACATAACCCGTGGCGCGAATACCCTGCTCCCACAGCCACAACTCATGGTCAAAACCGCGGGGGTTCATGTGCCCATGGGGCGCTTTTAAGCGCACGCGCAAGCGCCAGCGTTCTCCGGCTTTGACGGGCTCGGGCAGGGGCGACAGGTTCCAGCCACTGTCATGCAGGCCTTCTTGACCGTACCAACCCAGGTACACCTGCGCGGGCACATCGGTATCGACCTGCATGGCGCGGCTGGCCTCTGCTGCATCCACCTGCCAAGCCTGCTCGATGCGAAACCGAAATCGCCAGCCCAGGTCTTGTTTTTGGGGCATGGCTTGCACCACGCCCACCACGTCCAGGTCTTGACCTTCCAAAGCAGGCGCTATGCTGCTCACCCGAGCCCAGGCGTGTAATCCGGTCACAGCAAAGGCCATCCAGAGCCACAACAAGGACCCAAGCACCCAAAGGCCTGCAGGTCGGTGGCGCTGCACGCTTGGATATTTGAGGTTGAGCACACGCAGAAACCAGGCAGCGACCACCACCATGGCCAGAACGGCGCCATACATCGCCACAGGCCACAAAGCCGCTTGTTGCAATTGCAGCGCGACCCCCATGCACCAGGCCAACAGGCCACTACCCAGACCCCGCGCCCAGCCCATGGACATCATGGCCAGCCGCCCTCGGGCCAGCAGGGCACACGCCCAACACTTGCCGTGCGGCGTTCTTGCATATCAGCCTCCCTGATTTGGCTGTGTTGTGAATCGGCGGGTCTGTGCCCCCCTGCTTTCACGCACCGTACTTGGCCCTTGACCAGGTTTTGCTGCCACATGGCTGGCGCGTGTCTTGCTAGTTGTAAACGCCCAAGCTGCATTTGTCATGCGTGCAGCCCCTGTTGCGCTGAACGAGATATGTCGATACAAGTTGCCCTGCACCACGTCACCCATTACACCTACGACCGTCCCGTTCAGCTTGGCCCCCAAGTCATCCGCCTGCGCCCTGCACCGCACAGCCGCAGCCGCATCCTGAGTTACAGCCTCAAGGTCGAACCCTCAGAGCATTTCATCAACTGGCAGCAAGACGCTTTTGCCAATTACCAAGCGCGTTTGGTCTTCCCGAAAAAAACGAGCGCCTTCAAGGTGACCGTGGACGTGGTCACTGAAATGGCGGTGTTCAATCCTTTTGATTTCTTTTTGGAACCTTCAGCCGAAGAGGTGCCCTTCAAATATTCAGACACGGTGCGCGAGGAATTGCAGTCTTACCTGATCAAGGACCCCAAGACGCCGCTGTTCAAGAAATACCTGACCAGCCTGAACCGCCAACGCCAGCGCACCATTGACTTCTTGGTACAGATCAACCAGCGCCTGCACCAAGACATCCGCTACACCATCCGCATGGAGCCAGGCGTGCAAACGGCCGAGGAAACCCTGACCCTCAAAAGCGGTTCCTGCCGCGATTCGGCTTGGCTCCTGGTGCAGCTCTTTCGGCACATGAACATCGCCGCCCGCTTTGTCTCGGGCTATTTGATTCAGCTGACCCCCGATGTGAAATCGCTCGATGGCCCGAGCGGCACCGAAGTCGACTTCACCGACCTGCATGCTTGGTGCGAGGTGTATTTGCCCGGCGCGGGTTGGATCGGGCTGGACCCGACTTCTGGGCTATTGGCCGGAGAAGGCCATATTCCGCTGGCCTGCACCCCGCAACCTTCGGCGGCAGCGCCCATTGAGGGACTCATGGACGAGGCCGAGGTCGAGTTTCACCACGAGATGAGCGTGACACGCATCCACGAATCGCCGCGGGTGACCAAACCTTACACCGAAGACCAGTGGACCGACGTGCTGGCCTTGGGCGATCAGGTGGATGCGCAATTGGTGGCACAAGACGTGCGCCTGACCATGGGCGGGGAACCCACCTTTGTGTCCACACAGGACCGAGACGGCGCCGAATGGAACACCGATGCTTTGGGTCCGACCAAACGCGGCTTGGCCACCGAGCTGGTGCACAAGCTGCGCCAGCAGTACGGGCAAGGCGGTTTTTTGCATTTTGGCCAAGGCAAGTGGTACCCCGGCGAGCAATTGCCACGTTGGGCGCTCAGCATTTACTGGCGAGCCGACGGCACACCTTGCTGGCAAAACCCCGAGGTGTTTGCCGACGAGCGTGAACCCAGCCCATACACCAGCGCCGATGCCCAGCGCTTCATGCACGAAATGACGCAGCAGCTTGGCCTGCCCGCCGACACCGTGCTGCCCGGCTACGAAGACACCTGGTATTACCTGTGGCGCGAGCGCCGCTTGCCCGTCAACGTGGACCCGTTTGACGCCAAACTGGACGACGAGATGGAACGCAACCGCTTGCGCCGCATCTTCAGCCAGGGGCTCGATCATCCTGTGGGTTATGTGCTGCCGCTGCAAGCCGTGGACACCGGCAACCCAGCGGTATCGGCTTGGGAGACGGGTCGCTGGTTCCTGCGCGAAGAGCGCATGTACCTCATGCCCGGAGACTCGCCCATGGGCTGGCGCTTGCCGCTGGACTCGCTGCCTTGGTCGGCACCCACCGACCGTTTGCACATGATCGAGCAAGACCCTTTTTCGCCACATTTCATGGCGCGAACACCCCTGCCAACAGCGCCCATCACCCTGCAAAACCGCCACAGCAAGGCCTTTGCTGCAGCACCCGTCAAGCGTTTTGAGTCTGACTCTGCGGTGGTGCGCACCGCGCGGTGTGTGGAAGTGCGCGACCCCCACCGGGCCAACGGCCCCAAAGCCGAGGCCAACGCCGAGAAAAATGGTAAGCCATCGGGCGTGTTGTATGTCTTCATGCCGCCCTTGGCGCGGCTGGAGGACTACCTGGCCTTGGTGAGCGCCGTGGAAGCCACGGCCCTCAAACTGGACATGAAGGTGGTGATGGAAGGCTACCCACCCCCACGCGATCCGCGCCTGAAACTCTTGCAGGTCACCCCCGACCCCGGTGTGATCGAGGTCAACATCCACCCGGCCCACAACTGGACCGAGCTGGTCCAGCACACCGAGTTTTTGTACCAAGCCGCTTTCGAAACGCGCCTGTCGGCAGAAAAGTTCATGACCGACGGCCGCCACACCGGCACCGGCGGTGGCAACCACATGGTAATGGGCGGCGCCACGCCCGCAGACAGCCCGTTCCTGCGCCGCCCAGAATTGCTGGCCAGCTTGGTCCTTTACTGGCACAACCACCCGAGCTTGAGCTATTTGTTCAGCGGCATGTTCATCGGCCCCACCAGCCAGGCCCCGCGTGTGGACGAAGCCCGCAACGACCAGGTCTATGAGTTGGAGATCGCGCTGCGCGAGATCGTTCGGCACCGTCAAAAGCATGGCCAAGACATGCCGCCCTGGACCGTGGACCGGACTCTGCGCAACATCCTGATCGACGTGACCGGCAACACCCACCGCAGCGAGTTTTGCATCGACAAGATGTATTCACCCGACAGCAGCACGGGGCGTTTGGGTCTTTTGGAGCTGCGGGCTTTTGAAATGCCACCCCACGCCCGCATGAGCATCGTGCAGCAATTGCTGCTGCGTGCGCTGGTGGCCCGCTTTTGGGATGCACCCTATTCAGCGCCCGTCACGCGCTGGGGCACCGAGCTGCACGACCGCTTCATGCTGCCGCACTGGATCCACAAAGACTTTGACGATGTGCTCACCGAGCTGGGGGATGCGGGTTTCCACTTTGACCCGAGCTGGTTCGCGCCACATTTTGAATTCCGCTTCCCGGTGGTGGGGCAAGTCCAGATCGACGGCGCGGTGCTCACCTTGCGCAACGCGCTGGAGCCTTGGCACGTTATGGGCGAAGAAAGCGGCGCGGGCGGCACCGCCCGTTATGTCGATTCATCGCTTGAGCGCATCGAGGTGCATGTGACGGGCATGAACCCCTCGCGACACACCGTCACTGTCAATGGCACGCCCTTGCCCCTGCAGCCCACGGGCGTGGTGGGCGAATATGTGGCGAGCGTGCGCTACAAGGCCTGGAACCCGCCCTCGTCCCTGCACCCGAGCATTGGCGTGCACGCGCCACTGACGGTGGACCTGGTGGACACTTGGATGAAACGCCCTTTGGGCGGCTGCCAATACCATGTGGTGCACCCGGGTGGTCGCAACTACGATGGTTTCCCGGTCAACGCTTACGAGGCCGAAAGCCGCCGCATGGCCCGCTTCTTCCGCATGGGGCACACCCCGGGCACGATGAAACATCTGCCCAACTTGGTGCCCAACGCTCAGCTGCACGCCAGCCCGGAGTTCCCGCACACGCTGGATTTGAGGCGACAATCCTTGAATGAATGAGCGCTCGTCTCAACCGGTCGGTACCCCGCAAGCCACAGCCCTGACAGGATTGGCGCTTGAGCACGAAGCCGCGCCCGCCGGGCATTGGGACGAGCTGCGCGGTGAGGTCGCCAACCCCAAGGGGGACACAGCCCGTGCGATCAGTCCGTCATGGCAGCGCTTCCTCGCCCCTTTGGACAAGGTGGCCCACGCCCGCGAGGCCGACCTGAACACGCGCATGGCCAACCTGCAGCGGCAGGTGCGTGACAACGGCATCACCTACAACGTGTACGCCAGCGCCGACCAACCGCAGCGCCCATGGTCACTCGACCTGTTCCCGCTCATGCTCGGCCACAGCGATTGGCAGCAGATCGAGGCGGGTGTGATGCAGCGCATGCAGCTGCTCGAGCACATCATGGCCGATGCTTATGGGCCACAACAATTGGTGTTGCAAGGCCAGCTGCCCGCTGCCTTGGTGCAAGGCCACCCGGCCTATTTGCCCGCCATGCACGGTGTGGCCCCGGTGGGTGGGCGCTATTTG
>JANQXJ010000053.1:0-2866 GCA_030729445.1 Limnohabitans sp.
GGCGCGAATCGGTACGTGGGTAGGTCAGGGCCTTGTGGCGCTCGTAAAGGCTTTGAGCCAGCGCCAGCGTGGTCTTGGCCGAGAAGCCGAACTTGCCGTTGGCCTCGCGCTGCAGGCTGGTCAGGTCGAACAGGCCGGGGCTCGCTTGTGTGGTGGGCGTGGCCTCTTCGGTCACGCTGGCGGTCTTGCCGCGCACAGCCTGAACAATGGCTTGGGCTTCGGCAGCGGTCCACTTCCGGTCGGCTTTCTTTTCGGCGTCTTCGTCCTTTTTCCAAGCGGGGTCGAACCACTTGCCCGGGTAAGTCCCTGCAGTAGCGGCGAACTCGGCGTGTATTTCCCAATAGTCGCGGCTGATGAACTTGCGGATCTGTTCTTCGCGTTCGACCACCACGGCCAGCGTGGGCGTTTGCACGCGGCCCACGGTGGTGAGGAAAAAGCCGCCATCGCGCGAGTTGAACGCGGTCATGGCGCGGGTGCCGTTGATGCCCACCAGCCAGTCGGCCTCGGAGCGGCTGCGAGCGGCATCGGCCAAGCCTTGCATCTGGGTGTTGCTGCGCAGGCTGTCAAAGCCGTCGCGAATCGCTTGCGGCGTCATCGACTGCAGCCACAGGCGCTTGACGGGTTTGTTCAGCGGTTTGGCCCCCCCAGCGTACTGCTCGATCAGGCGGAAGATCAACTCACCCTCGCGGCCCGCGTCACAGGCGTTGATCAGGGCGTCCACATCCTTGCGTTTGGCCTGGCGCACCACAGCCGTCAAGCGGCTCTTGGTTTTGTCCACGGGCTTCAAGTCAAAGTGTGGCGGAATGACAGGCAGATTGGCAAAGCTCCACTTGCCGCGTTTGACGTCGTACTGCTCGGGGGCCTGGATCTCCACCAGGTGGCCCACGGCGCTGGTCACGACGTAGCGGTCGTTCTCGAAATGGTCGTCGTGTTTCTCGAACTTGCCCGAGGCCGGGGTCAAGGCTTTGACGATGTCTTGAGCCACCGAAGGCTTCTCTGCAATTACCAATGTTTTCATGTCATTACAATCCGTTGTCTCGCGTGTGCGCACGCGCCCGGGCACGCGCTCACACGCACGCCCACATGAATTCACCATAACAAATTTTTTGACGCCGTGGCCAAAACACCTGAATCTACCCCCCGCCGATCTGCCCCGAGCACGTCCGGCAAACGCATCCAGGTGCGCCGCTCTGGCGTTCATGGCAAGGGCGTGTTTGCCCTGCAGGACATCGCCGAAGGCGAAACCATCATCGAGTACGTGGGCGAGATCATCAGCTGGGACGAAGCGCAAGACCGCCACCCGCACGACCCCAGCGACCCGAACCACACGTTTTACTTTCATGTGAACGAAGACCGGGTGATCGATGCCTTGTACGGCGGCAACTCCTCGCGCTGGATCAACCACAGCTGTGGCCCCAACTGCGAAGCCGACGAAGAAAACGACCGCATTTTCATCAAAGCCCTTCGCAACATTGCAGCGGGTGAAGAGCTCAACTACGACTACGGCTTGATCATCGACGAGCCCTACACCAAGAAGCTCAAGGCCGAATACCCTTGCTGGTGCGGCAGCGCCCATTGCAGAGGCACGCTGCTGTCGCCCAAAGAGCGCAAGGACACCCCCAAAACGCCCAGTCAAAAAAAGGCCAAGGCCAAAACCAAAAACAAGGGTACGAAAGACAAATCCACGGCCGATGTGAAGGTCAAGGCGAAGGAAAAAGCCAAAACCAAGGCCAAAGCGGTTGAGAAATCAAAAGCTCAAACCAAATCCAAGTCCAAGTCCGGTCCATCGAGCAAGGCCTCGAAAGCCTGAACAGCCCGCACCCTTGGATGATCGCTCCATCATTTTGGCCCGCTGAAACCATCTGGGAACAGGTTTACCCGCTGTTGCCCGACTTCACCGTCGAGGTGCTGCCCGAGATCGATTCGAGCAACAGCGAGCTCATGCGCAGAGCCCGTGCAGGCCAGCACGAGCCGACTTTGTTGGTGGCCGAGCACCAAACCGCAGGCCGGGGTCGCATGGGCCGGGTCTGGCAAAGCCAGCCGGGTGACTCGCTCACTTTTTCCCTCAGCTTGCCCTTGGCCCCCCAAGATTGGTCAGGCCTGTCGCTGGCCGTGGGCCTGAGCTTGGCCGAAAGCCTGCATCCTGATGTGGGCCTGAAGTGGCCCAACGATTTGTGGTTTGAGGACCGCAAATTGGGCGGCATCCTGGTCGAGGCGGCCAGCATGGGCGGGCGCAGCCAGGTGGTGGTGGGGGTGGGCCTGAACATCCGCCCAAGGGCCGCAGACGGGCTGAACACGCTTCCAGCGGCCCTGAGCGAGTTGTTGCCCGAGCTCACAGCCTCCGCCGCCTTGGCGCGTGTGGCTTGGCCATTGATCCAGACCCTCATGGCTTTTGAATCCAGCGGTTTTGCGCCACTGCAAACCCGATTTGCTGCGCGTGATGTGCTGCAAGGCCGCTCTGTCTTCACCAGCGATGGTCAGCAAGGCGTGGCGCTGGGTGTGGGCCCCGGCGGTGCGTTACGATTGCAAACCGAGCTTGGCGTGCAGGATATTCACAGCGCCGAGATCAGCGTTCGCCCCTTGACCTGACGGAACCTTGCAAGATGTACAAATATTGGCTGGCACTTTTGCTGGTGCTCCATGCGCTGGTGCTGGCCTGGCACTGGGATGCTTTTGCGCCTTGGGGCCATGGGCCCCAGCAGCACCGTGAACCTGAGCGCCTCAAGCAACAAGTGCGCCCTGAAGCCCTGAAGTTCGAAATCATGCCGCCTGCTGCGCCCGTGAACACGGAAACGGCCGAGCCCGCTGCCACAGACGCCAGTGCTGAGGCCAGCGCCGAGGCCAGCACCGAGGCCAGCGCTGAGGC
>JANQXJ010000053.1:2966-7452 GCA_030729445.1 Limnohabitans sp.
CAGACGCCAGTGCTGAGGCCAGCGCCGAGGCCAGCACCGAGGCCAGCGCTGAGGCGAGTTCAGTGGCCCAGTCTGCTCAGGCCAGCGCCCCCGAGGCTGCCAGCTCAGCCCCTGCGCTGCCCGCTTCGGCGGCCGTAGCCCCTCGCGCAAAACCTTGATCATTTTGACCGTTGGAGATGACTCCCATGAGCTTGAAACTTTACTTTGCCCCCGGTGCTTGCTCTTTTGTGCCCCACGTTCTGCTGGAGATGAGTGGGGCCGAGTTCGAGCCCTGCATGGTCAAGTTGCACAAGGGTGAACAAAACAGCACCGACTACCAAGCCATCAACCCACGCGGCCAGGTGCCTGTTTTGGTCAATGCCGATCAGCCCATCACCCAAATTGTGGCCATCGTGCTGTACCTGGACCACATCTTTCCGCAGATGGGCTTTTTGCCCTCCGAGCCCATGGCCCGCGCTCAGGCCCTGTCGACCCTGGCCTGGATGAACAACACGGTGCATCCGACCTTCACCCACATCTTCATGCCGCAAAAGTTTTCGGACCAGCCCGAAGTGCAGGCCGCCCTCAAGCCTTACAACACGCAGCTGTTTCGAGGCATGCTGGGCGAGTTGCAGGGTCTGGTGCAACATGCCAGGGCTCAAGGTCAGCCTTGGCTCAGCGGTGAGCGTTTGGGCCCGCTCGACGCCTACTGCCTCACCTTCACCCGCTGGGGCACCATGGCGGGCATCGCGCCCGAAGCGCATCCCGCCTTGTGGGACTTTGTGCAGAAGGTGGCAGCCGAGCCCGCAGTGGCCCGTGTGATGGCGCGTGAGCGCTTGCAACTGAACATGGGCACGCCCGCCTGAGGGCTGGGCTTGTGCAGGGCGACTCAGCTCACCCCAAAGCGCAAAGTGAAGCAGGCTCCGGGGGGCGTCTGGCTTGGGTTGGCTGCATCGACACTGACCGTGGCCCTGTGCTGTTGAGCGATTTCCTTGACGATCGGCAAACCCAAGCCTGAACCATCCACATTGGTCCCCAAAGCGCGGTAAAAGGGCTGGAAAACCAGCTCGCGCTCGGACAAGGGAATGCCCGGGCCGTTGTCTTCCACCTGAATCACCAAAGCACGGCTGTAGGGGTCGACCAGCACCCGCAGGGTGATCACACCTTGGCGCTCTGGCGTGCTGGGTGTGTAGTGAACGCTGTTTTCAACCAGATTGCGCAGCATTTCTTTGAGCAGTGTGGGGTTGCCCTGCACCTGCACACCTGGGGTGCCCGCATCGACCCCCTCAAATCCGAGGTCCAGCCCCTTGTCCATGGCGTGTGGCAAGCTGTCTTGCAAGACCTCGCTGGCCAGCTTGACCATGTCGCAAGACTGCAGGGGCAAGTTGGTGCCACCGCCCTCGGCTCTCGCCAGTGACAGCAATTGGTTGACCGTGTGTGTGGCTTGTACGCTGGCGCGGCCAATTTGCTGCAAAGATTTTTTCAGGTCTTCTTCGCTCGAGCCTGATCGCTGAGCCAGGTCAGCTTGCATGCGCAAACCTGCCAAAGGGGTTTTGAGCTGGTGCGCGGCATCGGCCAAAAAGCGTTTTTGGGTGACGATGGATTCTTTCAAACGCTCCAGCAAATCGTTCACCGAGACCACCAAAGGGGCCACTTCCATGGGCACCGCTTTGTCGTCCAGAGGGCTCAGGTCATCGGGCTTGCGCTCACGGATGCGCTCTTCAAGTTGTGACAGCGGTTTGATGCCACGCACCAAGGCCAGCCACACCAACAGCACGGCCAATGGCAGCAATGCGAACTGGGGCAGCATCACACCCTTGATGATCTCGGCCGCCAACACCGAGCGCTTTTCGCGGGTCTCGGCCACCTGCACCAGTGCTGGGCGCTTGCCCTCGGCATCCAATTGGATCCAGGTGTAGGCCACCCGCACTTCCAAGCCGCGCATTTCATCGTCGCGGATTTGCACTTCGTAGCTGTTGCCCCTGGGTTCATTGGATTTGGGCAGAGGTAACTCGCGGTCACCGCTCAGGTGCTCGCCCAAGCTGCCGGTCACTTGGTAGTAAACCAAATCGGTTTCGTCGGCACGCAGCAGTTCGCTGGCCGGTTGCGGCAAGCTGAATTGCACCAATTTGTCGGGCCCCAACCGGACCTGCTGGGCCAAGGCCTGCACGTTGTAGACCAGCGCTCGGTCAAAAGGTTTGTTGGCCAGTCCTTGGGCCACCAGCCAAGTGAGCGCCAGGCTGATCGGCCACAGCAGCAACAGTGGCGTCAACATCCAGTCGAGGATTTCACCAAACAGCGAGCGCTGTTCGCGTTTGAAGACCCGCAAATTCCAACCCTTGGATTTCATGGCTTACAAGGTTGTCGGCATGCGGTGTGTGCGGTCTTAGCCCGGGATTTTTTCGAGGCAATAACCCAGTCCCCGCACCGTGGCGATGCGGATCGGGCCTTTTTCGATTTTTTTGCGCAGGCGATGGATGTACACCTCGATGGCGTTGTTGCTCACCTCTTCGCCCCATTCGCACAGGCGCTCGACCAACTGGTCCTTGCTGACCAGACGGCCTGCGCGTTGCAGCAGCACCTCGAGCAGGCCCAACTCGCGGGCGGACAACTCGACCATCTTGCCGTCGATGGTGGCCACGCGGCCGGACTGGTCGTAAAGCAGTGGCCCGTGCTTGATTTGTGATGTCGCACCACCCATACCGCGGCGGGTGAGGGCGCGGACACGGGCTTCCAGTTCTTGCAAGCTGAAGGGCTTGGCCATGTAATCGTCGGCGCCGTAGTCCAGACCCTTGACGCGCTCTTCCACACTGTCTGCGGCCGTGAGGATCAAGACCGGCAGCGTGGAGCCCCGGGCCCGCAAACGCTTGAGCACCTCCAGACCATGCATCTTGGGCAATCCCAAGTCCAGGATCAGCAAATCGAATTCGTTGTTGGTCATCAAGGCGGCATCGGCCTCGCTGCCACTGGCCACATGGTCTACCGCGGCGCCCGCGCTGCGCAAGGTGCGCAACAAACCATCGGCAAGCACTTGGTCATCTTCGGCAATCAAAATGCGCATGGCTGTCTCCTGTTGTTTTTGGGCGTCTGAGCGTGTAGAGGCTCAAGACCTTGCTCGATTCTAGTGTCTGCAAGCACCACGAACACGCTGCGGCTTGGCAGGTGTGTGCTTGGAGTGTCATTCCATGCGATCCGGCTCAGTTCACATAGGCCTCGAGCCCCAAGGCCACGACGGTCGCCACATCCTTGCCCACCGCCTCGCGGAACTCGGCCTCGGCCTGGGCCACCGCCTCTTTGAAGGCCTGCAACCAGGCCAGCCCCACGGGCGTGAACATCACGCGCCGGGCGCGTGCGTCCAGCGGGTCGGCTTCGCGCTGCACCAGGCCCCAAGCGGCACACTGGTCCACCAGATCGCCCATGGCTTGTTTGCTCATGCCGGCCGCCCGCGCCAGATCGGTCAGGCGCGAACCTTCCAGGGCCAGATGCCGGGTGATGTGCACATGCGCGGCGCTGACCTGGTCCCGCGAAGCCAGATTGGCCAAGGCCAGCGGCACCCCCTCGTTGCCCGCCATCAGGTGCAACACGCGCTCATCGAAGCGCCGCATGGCGTGGCCCAGCAGACGGCCCAAATGGGTTTGTCGCCAGCGCTCATCGTTCAGTGATGCGCTGCTCAAAGCGCTTCGAAGGGTGTTTTCAGACATGGCTAAATGATAAGGCAAACTGACCAAAAATACCGTTTACACGTTTGTACAGGTCGTTTACAGTACTGTTCACGCATCCAGTAAACAGCAGATCTCTGCTGAGCCCGGTGCCCCAACCCATTGATATTCAAGGAGATTCCCATGAGCGACGACAACAGCGAAAAGTCCAAAGCCCTGCAAGCCGCCCTGGCCCAGATTGAAAAACAATTCGGCAAAGGCACCATCATGCGCCTGGGCGAAGGCGAAGTCATCGCCGACATCCAGGTCGTGTCCACCGGCTCTTTGGGTCTGGACATCGCTTTGGGCGTGGGCGGCCTGCCTCGCGGCCGCGTGATCGAAATCTACGGCCCTGAGTCTTCGGGCAAAACCACCCTGACCCTGCAAGTCATCTCCGAAATGCAGCGCCTGGGCGGCACCTGCGCCTTTGTGGACGCTGAACACGCCTTGGACGTGCAATACGCCCAAAACCTGGGTGTCAACCTGCAAGAGTTGCTGGTCAGCCAGCCCGACACCGGCGAACAGGCGCTGGAGATCGTGGACAGCCTGGTGCGCTCCGGCGCGGTGGACTTGGTCGTCATCGACTCGGTGGCAGCCCTCACCCCCAAGGCCGAAATCGAAGGCGACATGGGCGACAGCCTGCCCGGCCTGCAAGCGCGTTTGATGAGCCAAGCCCTGCGCAAGCTCACCGCCACCATCAAGAAAACCAACTGCACCGTCATCTTCATCAACCAGATCCGCATGAAGATCGGCGTCATGTTCGGCAGCCCCGAAACCACCACCGGCGGCAACGCGCTCAAGTTCTACGC
>JANQXJ010000054.1 GCA_030729445.1 Limnohabitans sp.
CACGCGACGGAAGTCGCTGAGGATTTGACCCAGGAACGCGTTGAAGCGTGCCGCTGCGGCGCCGTCGATGACGCGGTGGTCCCATGTCAGCGACAAAGGCAACATCAGGCGGGGCACAAACTGCTTGCCGTCCCAGACGGGTTCCATGGTGCTCTTGCACACACCCAAGATGGCCACTTCGGGCGCGTTGATGATGGGCGTGAAGTACTTGCCACCGATGCCGCCGAGGCTGGAGATGGTGAAGGTGGCGCCGGTCATTTCTGCGGGCCCAAGTTTGCCGTCACGGGCTTTCTTGGCCAATTCGCCCATTTCCTGGCTGATTTGCAGCACGCCTTTTTTGTCGCAATCGCGAATGACCGGGACCATCAAACCATTGGGTGTGTCAGCGGCAAAGCCGATGTGCCAGTAGTTTTTGTAGACCAGTGCATCGCCGTCGAGCGAGCTGTTGAACTCTGGGTATTTCTTGAGCGCGGCCACACAAGCCTTGATCAAGAACGCCAGCATCGTGACCTTCACGCCGCTCTTCTCGTTCTCTTTGTTGGTCGAGACGCGGAAGGCTTCCAGATCGGTGATGTCGGCGTCGTCGTGGTTGGTGACGGCCGGGATCATGATGGCGTTGCGAAGCAAATTCGCACCGCTGATCTTCTTGATGCGGCCCATCTCTTTGCGCTCGATCGGGCCGAACTTGGCAAAGTCCACCTTGGGCCATGGGATGAGGCCCAGGGCTGCGCCGTCACCGCCCGAAGCTGCAGGCGCTTTGGCCGCTTGCGCCTTGGTTTGTGCAGCACCCGACATGACGGCCTGGGTGAAGGCTTGCACGTCGGCCTCGGTGATCCGGCCTTTGAGGCCCGAGCCTTTGACTTCTGCAAGCGGCACTCCCAGCTCGCGGGCGAACTTGCGCACCGAAGGCGAGGCGTGGGGCAAACCCAGCGTGGTGCCACCGGGGGCGTGGGCAGGCGCTGCCAACGCAGCGGCGGATGCGGCCACTGGGGTTAGCACGGCAGCGGGTGCCTGGGCAACTGCCGCTACAGGGGCCGCGGCAACCGCAGCAGCCACTGGCGCAGCAGCAACAGCCACGGAGCCTTCCAAAATAGCCAGCAGGTCACCGATGTTGACCGTGTCACCCACTTTGACTTTGAGCTCTTTGAGCACGCCGGCGTGTGATGACGGGATTTCCATCGAAGCTTTGTCGGACTCGACGGTGATCAGCGATTGCTCGACCTTGATGGTGTCGCCGGGCTTGACCATGACTTCGATGACGGCCACGTCTTTGAAGTCACCGATGTCAGGCACATGCACTTGCACGGGGCCGGATACGGCAGGTGTTGCGGCAGGTGCCGCCGTCACGGCCACCACAGGGGCCGTTGCAACAGGAGCAGCCACAGCGGCAGCCGGTGCGGCGGCGGCACCAGCGGCTTCGACCACCAAAACGATGGAGCCTTGCTTGACCTTGTCGCCCAGCGCCACGCGCATTTCTTTCACGACGCCCGCCGTGCTCGACGGAATCTCCATCGAGGCTTTGTCGGACTCGACGGTGATCAGCGATTGCTCGGCTTTCACGGTGTCGCCCACTTTGACCATCAACTCAATGACGGTCACTTCATCGAAATCCCCGATGTCCGGGACTTGAACTTCTACCAATGCCATGTTCGTCTCCAGCTTTTATGCGTACAAGGGGTTGATCTTGTCGGTTTTGATGCCGTACTTTTGGATGGCTTCGGCCACTTGTGCGACAGGCACTTTGCCCTCTTCGCTCAGCGCCTTGAGGGCGGCAACCACGATGTAGTGGCGGTTGACCTCGAAGTGCTCGCGCAGCTTGCTGCGGAAGTCGGAGCGGCCAAAACCGTCAGTGCCCAGTACTTTGTAGGTGCGGTCTTTCGGGATGAAAGGACGGATCTGCTCGGCATAGGCCTTCATGTAGTCGGTCGATGCGACCACGGGGCCGCTGTGCTTGGCCAGCTGCTGGCCCACAAAGGACACACGCGGCGCTTCCATGGGGTGCAGCATGTTGTGGCGCTCAGCGTCTTGGCCGTCGCGGGTCAGTTCGTTGAAGCTTGGGCAGCTCCACACATCGGCCTGAATGCCCCAGTCGGTGGCCAGCAAGGTTTGCGCAGCAATCGATTCGCGCAGGATGGTGCCCGAACCCAGCAATTGCACGCGCTTGTCACCAGCAGCTCCCGGTTTGCACAAATACATGCCCTTGATGATCTGCTCTTCGGTGCCGGGCGTGAGGCCTGGCATGGCGTAGTTTTCATTCAGCAGCGTCAGGTAATAGAAGACGTTATCTTGCTTCTCGACCATGCGCTTCAGACCGTGGTGCAGGATGACACCGACTTCGTGGGCGAAGGTGGGGTCATAAGACACGCAGTTGGGGATGGTGTTGGCCATGATGTGGCTGTGACCGTCTTCGTGCTGCAAGCCTTCGCCGTTCAAAGTGGTGCGGCCCGATGTGCCGCCGAGCAAGAAGCCGCGTGCTTGCATGTCGCCCGCCGCCCAGGCCAAATCGCCAATGCGCTGGAAGCCAAACATCGAGTAGTACACGTAAAACGGCACCATGATGCGGTTGCTGGTGGAGTAGCTGGTCGCTGCCGCGATCCAGCTGGACATGCCACCGGCTTCGTTGATGCCTTCTTGGAGGATCTGACCGGCGACGTCCTCTTTGTAATACATGACCTGGTCTTTGTCGACCGGGGTGTACTGCTGACCCGCAGGGTTGTAAATGCCGATTTGGCGGAACAAGCCTTCCATACCGAAGGTACGGGCTTCGTCCACCAGAATGGGCACCACGCGTGGGCCCAAGGCTTGGTCACGCAGCAGTTGCGTCAAAAAGCGCACATAGGCTTGGGTGGTGGAGATTTCACGGCCTTCGGCGGTCGGCTCCATCACGGCCTTGAAGGTCTCCAGCGAGGGCACGGTGAAGTTTTCGTCGGCCTTGGCACGGCGCTTGGGCAGGTAACCGCCCAGTGCTTGGCGACGTTCATGCAGGTAACGCATTTCCGGCGTGTCATCAGCGGGCTTGTAAAACGGGATCTTGGACAACTCGCTGTCCGGGATCGGGATGTTGAAGCGGTCGCGCATGTACTTGATGTCGTCGTCCGTCAGCTTCTTGGTCTGGTGGACGGTGTTCTTGCCCTCGCCCGCTTTGCCCATGCCAAAACCTTTGACGGTCTTGATGAGCAGCACGGTGGGCTGGCCTTTGTGGTTTACAGCCTTGTGGTAAGCGGCATAGACCTTTTGTGGGTCGTGGCCGCCACGCTTGAGGTTCCAGATGTCGTTGTCAGACAAGTGCGACACCATCTCGAGCGTGCGCGGGTCGCGGCCAAAGAAATGCTTGCGCACATAAGCGCCATCGTTCGCTTTGAAGGCTTGGTAGTCGCCATCCAAGGTTTCCATCATCAGCTTGCGCAGCGCGCCGTCTTTGTCGCGGGCCAGCAGGCTGTCCCACTCGCTGCCCCACAGCAGCTTGATGACATTCCATCCCGAACCACGGAACTCGCCTTCGAGTTCTTGCACGATCTTGCCGTTGCCGCGCACCGGGCCGTCCAGGCGCTGCAGGTTGCAGTTCACGACAAAAATCAGGTTGTCCAGGTTCTCGCGGGCGGCCAGGCCAATCGCGCCCAATGATTCGACCTCGTCCATCTCGCCGTCGCCGCAGAACACCCAGACCTTGCGGTTTTCGGTGTTGGCAATGCCACGGGCGTGCAGGTACTTCAAAAAGCGAGCCTGATAAATCGCCATCAGCGGGCCCAAACCCATCGATACCGTGGGGAACTGCCAGAACTCGGGCATGAGCTTGGGGTGTGGGTAGCTCGACAGGCCGTTGCCATCCACCTCTTGGCGGAAGTTGAGCAATTGCTCTTCGGTCAGGCGGCCTTCCAGGTAAGCGCGGGCATAAACGCCGGGCGACACGTGGCCTTGGATGTAGAGGCAGTCGCCGCCGTGGTTTTCGTTTTCGGCGTGCCAGAAATGGTTAAAACCGGCACCAAACATGTGGGCCAGCGAGGCAAACGAGCCGATGTGGCCGCCCAAATCACCACCGTCAGCGGGGTTGTGGCGGTTGGCCTTGACGACCATGGCCATGGCGTTCCAGCGCATGTAAGCACGCAGGCGCTCTTCAATCTCGATGTTGCCGGGGCAGCGGGCCTCTTCGTTGGGCTCGATGCTGTTCACATAGCCGGTGGTGGCCGAAAACGGCAAATCAATGCTGTGCTGGCGGGCTTCTTCGAGCAGCTCCTCCAGCAAAAAGTGCGCACGCTCAGGGCCCGCTTTTTCGATCACGGCGGACAGAGCGTCCATCCATTCACGGGTTTCCTGGCTGTCCAGGTCACGGCCCGGTTGCTGTGGTGTTGCCGCTGTCATGCTTGTCTCCTGAAATGGATGTTGTGGGTAAATGATGCCTGAATTTTCCCATGATTTGCAGAAAATTTCAAATAGTGCGCACTGATTTTGTATTGTGAAATTGCATACAGGGAAACATCTGATGATGAATCCCTATGCCAGCAGGACTGCTGGGCTTGTCCTCTAAACTCCCCGGTATGGAATTGAACAAAGCAGCATCGGTGGTGACCAAAGTCGGTCCATGGGCCTGGTGGCTGTCGTGGTGGCGCAGCCAGTCACCCAACCGGCAGGACCGATTCGCCAACCTGGCCCCAGTGGCTGCGGTGGTGCTTTTTTTGGCCGCCATCGCCAGCGCATTCTGGTATTTGCGGGTTGAAGAGATCGAGCGTGAGCAAGAAGCCATCAAACGCGATGTGGAATATGCGCAGCAGCGCCTTCGCCTGCGTTTGCTCGAGCGCCAAGAGCAGGTCATGCGCTTGGCGCGGGACGTGTCCAACAAAGAGATCCGCGCCGACCAGTTTTTGTCTCGCGCCGAGGCGCTGGTTCAGCAATACCCGGAATTTTTATCCCTGACCTGGATCGATGACCGCCGCCGCATCATCGCCAACCAAAGCATTTCCAGCATCGCGCCAAGCCAGCAACTGAGGGCGGGTACGGTGCTCAAAATTGGTGAGACCGAGAGCCACTTCAGCCTGGCCCGCGACCTGATGCAGCCCATTTATGGCCAGCTCGATGCCGAAGCGGACCGCGACACCCAAATGTCGGTGCTGCAGCTGCACACCCCCTTGACCAACGATCAAGGGCGTTTCAGCGGTGTGATCTTGGCCGAATACAGCATGGAAGGGCTGCTTCGCTACGGCATTCCAACCGAGGTACTGGCCAAGTACGCCGTGGCCTTACAAAACGGCAATAGCCGTTTGCTGGC
Organism: Limnohabitans sp.; assembly: GCA_030729445.1. Taxonomy (GTDB): domain Bacteria; phylum Pseudomonadota; class Gammaproteobacteria; order Burkholderiales; family Burkholderiaceae_C; genus Limnohabitans_A. Next base: position 5,264 of record JANQXJ010000054.1, read on the forward strand.
GGGCCAAGTGATCCCCGAGCGCATTGCACTTTGGTGGCTTTTGCCGGGCAGTGACAGGCGCAACAATGACTACGAAGTCCCCGTTTCACCCGTGGGCAACGACCTGGTTTTGCGTGCACAAGCTTGGCGAACTTCGCAAGGTTTGGTCGGCAGCGGTCTGTTCTGGCTGGTCAGCGTGCTCAGTGCCATGACCGCTTGGATGCTGATCGGCAACTGGCGCCACACCCGCAGGCGGCTTCAGGCGCAAAAAGCCTTGGTGGCCGAAACCAATTTCCGCCGCGCCATGGAGAACTCCATGCTCACCGGCATGCGGGCCCTGGACTTGCGCGGCCGCATCACCTACGTCAACCCGGCGTTTTGCCAAATGACAGGATGGAGCGAAACAGACTTGGTGGGTGCTGTTGCGCCATTCCCTTATTGGCCCGATCAGGACCGCGAACTGCTGATGAAGCGTCTGGAAGAGGAGATCAGCGGCCAGCATTCGGCGGGCGGTTTTCAGGTGCGCGTCAAACGCAAAAGTGGTCAATTGTTCGATGCCCGGATGTATGTCTCCCCTTTGATTGATGCCACGGGTAAACAAACGGGCTGGATGACCTCGATGACCGACATCACCGAGCCCAACCGAATTCGTGAGCAACTGGCCAACGCGCATGAGCGTTTCACCATCGTGCTGGAAGCCCTGGACGCCTCGGTTTCGGTGGCGCCATTGGGCAGCCAAGAGCTGCTGTTTGCCAACAAACTTTACCGTTTGTGGTTTGGCCAAAACACAGAAGGCCATTTGCGTTTAGTCCAACAAGCCGGGGCCTACAGCGGTGAAAAAGCCTCCGATGATGTGGACGACATGGCAGGCCTGCCCACCGAAAGCCTGACCGTGGCCAGTTCAGAAAACGCAGAAATATTTGTCACAGAATTGGGCAAGTGGCTGGAAGTGCGCTCGCGCTACATCAATTGGGCCGATGGTCGACTGGCGCAGATGGTGATCGCCAGCGACATCACCCCGCGCCGCCAAGCCGAAGAGCTGGCCGCCCAACAAGCTGAACGTGCCCAAACCGCCAGCCGCCTGATCACCATGGGCGAGATGGCGTCGAGCGTGGCACACGAACTCAACCAGCCGCTGACGGCCATCAGCAATTACTGCAGTGGCATGATTTCGCGCATCAAATCACAACAGGTCAAAGAAGAGGACCTGTTGTCGGCCCTGGACAAAACGGCCCGTCAGGCGCAACGTGCTGGGCAAATCATTTTGCGCATCCGCAGCTTCGTCAAACGCAGCGAACCCAACCGCACCCTGTCCGATGTCTCGGCCATGGTCAGTGAATCGCTGGAGCTCGCTGAGATCGAGATGCGCCGGCGCAACGTGCGACTGACCCACCATGTGGCCGCGCGTTTGCCGCAGTTGATGGTGGACCCGATCCTGATCGAGCAGGTGCTGATCAACCTCATGAAAAACGCCGCCGAATCCATCGACAACGCCCAGCGCCCGGCCGGTCAACGTCAGGTGGAATTGCGCATCGTGCCCAAGCAAATCGACCAGCAATCGGTGGTTGAATTTTCAGTGACCGATACCGGGCAGGGTTTGCCAGAGCAGGATACAGAACGGGTCTTCGAAGCCTTTTTCTCAACCAAGGTGGAAGGCATGGGCATTGGCCTGAATTTGTGCCGCAGCATCATCGAATCCCACCGTGGCCGGATCACTTCCGAGAACCTCTACAATTCGGGCGAGGTGACAGGATGTCGATTCTCCTTCTGGATACCGGTCGAAACCCATTGACCACACTACAACCCACTGGGGTAAATGAATGAGTTTGATACCAAAAAAAGGCACGGTTTATGTCGTTGATGACGACGAAGCCGTGCGTGATTCCTTGCAGTGGTTGCTCGAGGGCAAGGACTACCGGGTGCGCTGTTTTGACAGCGCCGAATCTTTCATCAGCCGCTACGACCCTCGCGAAGTGGCCTGCCTGATCGCTGATATTCGCATGGGCGGCATGACCGGTCTGGAGTTGCAAGACCGCTTGATCGAGCGCAAGTCACCTCTGCCCATCGTGTTCATCACCGGTCACGGCGACGTGCCCATGGCGGTGAACACCATGAAAAAAGGTGCCATGGACTTCATCCAAAAGCCCTTCAAAGAAGAAGAACTGCTGGGTCTGGTCGAGCGCATGCTCGACGAAGCCCGTGACT
>JANQXJ010000055.1 GCA_030729445.1 Limnohabitans sp.
CCTTGCTTTACAGCAAGGCCTTTTTTGCATCCGCTGCGCACCACGTGACACGGAAAATGAATCGGCATAAAAAAACCGCCCTGGGCGCAAACCCGGGCGGTTTTTCGTATGACCGAAAAGGCTTTACGCTTTGGCAGCAGGTGCTGCTTTGCGCTGTGGCAACTTTTCTTTGATACGTGCCGACTTGCCGCTGCGGTCACGCAGGTAGTACAGCTTGGCGCGGCGAACATCACCACGGCGCTTGACTTCGATGCTGGCGATCACGGGGCTGTAAGTCTGGAACGTACGCTCCACACCTTCGCCACTGGAGATCTTGCGCACAGTGAAGCCACTGTTCAGACCACGGTTACGCTTGGCAATCACAACACCCTCGTAGGCTTGGACACGCTTGCGCGAACCTTCCACCACGTTGACGCTGACGATCACGGTGTCGCCGGGGGCAAATTCAGGAATCACTTTACCCAAACGGGCAATTTCTTCCTGCTCAAGAGTTTGAATCAAATTCATTTTTTGAACTCCGTCCGATCATGCCTCGCTACACAAGGGGCGTTCTGTGTTGTAAGGGCCATGCGTTCGCATGACTGAACCAGATCGCGGCGGGTAGAGGATCGAAAAGCCCTTGATTATAGCTTTTTCGCGGACGGAGCATGATGCTGACCAAAAGAGCGGTCACTGGCCTGCTTCAAAAAGGCCTCGTCCTGACGGCTGAGCCGACCGGCCTGGCGGGCTTGTTCGATCAACTCAGGGCGGTGCAAAGCCGTCAAACGCAGACTTTGCTCACGCCGCCAACGCGCGATGTGCACATGGTGGCCCGACATCAATTCTGGCGGTACCGCCTGGTCCTGCCAGATTTCGGGGCGGGTGTAGTGCGGGCTGTCCAACAAACCATCGAGCGCCGGATTGAAGCTGTCGAGCTGGTGGCTGCCTTCGTCGTTCAAGACACCGGGTTGCAAACGGGCCACCGCGTCGAGCAAGGCCATGGCGGCGATTTCGCCGCCCGACAGCACAAAGTCGCCCAAGCTGATTTGCTGATCAACATACTGGTCAATGAAACGCTGGTCCACCCCTTCGTAGCGGCCGCACAGCAGCACGGCGCCCGCGCTGGCCGACCATTGGGCCACCGCGGTGTGGTTCAGGGTCTGGCCTATCGGCGAAAACAAAACCAAAGGCGCAGGTGTTTCTTCTTGCCGCTCAGCACGGATGGCCGTCAGGCACTTGAACAAGGGCTCGGCCAACATGACCATGCCGGGGCCGCCACCAAAAGACCGGTCGTCCACCCTGCGGTAATTGCCTTCGGCGTGGTCGCGTGGATTCCACAAACGCACATCGACCAAACCGCTTTCGTAGGCACGGCGCGTGATGCCACTGGTCAACAGTGGCGCAAACAGCTCGGGAAACAGGGTGATGATGTCAAAGCGCATGGGGATGGCCCTCCACGGCCGGGGCGGCTCAGTAGTCGGGTTGCCAGTCGACCGTGATGCGTTTGGCGGGCAAGTCAACGCCGTCGACGAAGGCCGCCACAAACGGGATCATGCGCTCAACAGGTTTGCCGCCTTCAGCTTCGGCAGCGGCTTCAATCACCAGCACGGTTTGAGGACCAGTGGACATGAGGTCGCGCACCAGGCCCAGATCCACACCCTCGCGGTTGAAGACTTGCAAGCCGATCAGATCTACCCAGTAATATTCGCCGTCAGCGGCAGCAGGAAAGCTGGAACGAGGCACAAAAATTCGGCCACCGCGCAAGGATTCGGACGCGTTGCGGTCGTCAATGCCTTGGGCACGCGCCACCACCGTGTCGGAATGGTCTTTGACTTCGAGGATGTTGAGCAGCAAGGGCTCTCGCCAGGCCTGTCGTGCAGCGGCTGAGGCCTCTTGGCCACGCTGGGGTTTCATGGGCCGATCGGGCGGCAACAAAAACCAGCTTTTGGCAGAAAAAAGCGCCTCGGGCGAGGCGCTGTGGGGCAAGACCTTGAACCAGCCTTTGATGCCCCAGGCATCGGTGATGCGCCCAATTTCGATGGCGTCAGCCGGCAGTGCGGCTGTTTCCAAAGGCGGACGCATGACCTGTGCGAACCGATCAGGCTGCGGCTTTGCCGGCTTGACGGATCAGGCGTTCCACGGTGGGAGAAGCTTGGGCGCCTACGCTCTTCCAGTAGGTCAGGCGGTCTTGCGCAATGCGCAGACCTTCTTCGGCACCACGCGCGGTTGGGTTGTAGAAACCGATGCGCTCGAGGAAGCGGCCATCGCGACGCACGCGCTTGTCAGCAACGACGATGTTGAAGAAAGGACGTGCTTTAGAGCCGCCGCGGTTCAAACGAATAACAACCATGATTTATCCTTGGGTGGTTGGGCTTCTTGGGAACAATTGCCCAGATGCCCGGTATCCTTCAGCGTTTGAGACACGCAACTGGCCACCCGGCCAGTGACACACTGAAAAGCCCACCATTATACAACGGGAGCCTTGCCTTGCCTCTGATCCGCCCCAGCCGCGACGAAGATGTCACAGCCATCACCGCCATTTACCGCCACCACGTCCTGACTGGCACAGGGACTTTTGAGATCGACCCGCCCTCTGAGGCAGACATGGCCAACCGCCGCGCAGATGTGTTGTCCAAAGGTTTGCCTTACCTCGTGGTCGAAGACGAAGGTCGCGTGATCGGTTTTGCCTATTGCAACTGGTTCAAGCCCCGCCCCGCCTACCGCTTTTCGGCTGAAGACTCCATTTACATGGCACCAGACGCCCACCGCAAGGGCATGGGTCGCGCCCTGCTGGCCGAGTTGTGCACCCAAGCCGAACGCGCGGGCGTGCGCAAATTTCTAGCCGTCATCGGTGACTCGGCCAATGCGGGATCAATCGGTGTGCACGCCGCAGTGGGTTTCAACCACGTCGGCGTGCTCAAGTCCTGCGGTTGGAAGTTCGACCGATGGCTTGATGTCGTGATGATGGAAAAGCCTTTGGGTGCAGGTGACACCAGCCCTCCGCAATAATCACCTCATGAAAAACAAAACAATCGCGACCTGGCTGACTTTCTGGACAGGCCCATTGGGCCTTCACCGTTTCTACCTGTACGGGTTCACGGACATGCTGGGCTGGCTCCTGCCAATCCCCACAGCGCTCGGTTTTTATGGTTTGGAGCGTGTGCAGCAATTCGGTCAGGACGACACACTCAGTTGGATGCTGATTCCTTTGCTCGGCTTCACCATCGCTGGATGCGCCATCAATGCCATCATTTATGGTCTGACGCCCATCGAAAAATGGAACGCCCGATTCAACCCCACAGCAGACGCCTTGAGCCCGGCAGGCCGCACGCAATGGGGCACCATCATTGGCACCGTCATCGCCTTGTTGCTAGGCACCACGGTGATGATGTCCAGCCTGGTCTTCAGCTTCCAGCGTTATTTCGAATACCAGATTGAAGCTGCTCGCTTGATCAGCCAATGACGCGAAAATCTTGACCCGTTCAGACCGGCAAGAGCCCAGCCTTTCATAAAATCATTCACCCGCAGCGACATCACGCTCGATGGCCTGACCCGCCACGCGGGCAAGGTCTTCAGGGCCCACACGTTGTGGCCACACATCGGCCAAAGGGTGCAGCACAAAAGCCCGCTCGCGCCAGCGCGGGTGGGGCAGCGTCAGGCGGGGGCTGTGCATGCAGGCATCGCCGTAAAACAGCAGGTCCAAGTCCAGGCTGCGGGGTGCATTGAGGTAGGGACGTAAACGGCCTGCACGGTGTTCGATGGTTTGCAAAGCATCGAGCACATCGGGGGCGGACAAACGCGTTTCGATGCGGGCCACTGCGTTGATGAAGTCTGGCCCCTGGGCTTCATGGGGCGCTGTGCGGTAGAGCGCGGAGCGGCCTGTGACGAGAACCTCGGGCCAACTGGCCAGTGCCTCGAAGGCCTGCAGCACCGCCGCGCGCGCATCGCCCAGATTGGCCCCCAAGGCCACAAAGGCGGTGACTGGGTCTCGCAAGATCGCACCTCGTTGTTCAGATCACAGGTTCAAGCGGTGCTGCCGCCGTCACCCGTTTGATCACCAGCACCGGGCTTGCGGCGGCGACGGCGGCGTTTTTTGGCCGCACCCTCGTCGCAGCCTTCCGCTTCTGCTGCGGGGCGGCTCTCGGCTGGCGCGGATGCGCCTTCAGGTCGGGGGGCTCGGCGCACGCGTGGTTTGGCCGCTTGTGAGGCCTGCTGCTCGGCCTTGGCCGCTTGCACCAAGTCTTCGCGCTCTGCATCGCTGGCCATGCTGAACTCTTGCCACCAATCGGCCAGGCGAATGTCCACTTCTTCGATGTCAGCACGCAGGCGCAAAAAGTCAAAGCCTGCACGAAAGCGTGGCTGCTCGACCAGGCCAAACGGCGTGCTGCCCACCCGCTTTTCAAAGCGCGGCTGCATGATCCAGATTTCGCGCATGTCAGCAGCCAGCTTGCCGCGACCAGAGACATCGCCAATGCGGGCGTCAAACACCTCGTCGATCGCGTCCTGCAAAGCCGGGTGCGGGTGCTCTTTGCGGGCCAGGCGTTTGGCCCAGCCTTCTCGCACATCGGCCCACAGCACACAAGCGAGCAAGAAGCTCGGGGCGACCGGCTTGCCCTCGCCCACGCGGCGGTCGGTATCGGCCAGGGCCACTTGCACAAAAGCGCTGTCGGCCCGCTCCACCACCACGTCGAGCAAGGGGTAAATACCGGTGGCCAGCCCCAGATTCTTCAGCTGGGCAATCGAGGCCAACGCGTGACCGGTCTGCAGCAGCTTGAGCATCTCGTCAAACAAACGGCTTTGTGGCACATCGGCCAACAAGGTGGCCGACTGCGTCAGGGGCTTGGCGGTTTTGGCCTCCAGCTTGAAACCCAGCGGGCTGAGCTTGGCGGCAAATCGCACGGCGCGGATGATGCGAACCGGGTCTTCGCGGTATCGCGCCACCGGGTCGCCAATCATGCGCAGCACCCGCTTTTTGGCGTCCTGAATGCCGCCATGGTAGTCCACCACGATCTGCGACTCGGGGTCGTAGTACATGGCGTTCACGGTGAAGTCGCGGCGCGTGGCGTCTTCGTCTTGCGGACCCCAGACGTTGTCACGCAGCACACGCCCGGATGAGTCCACCGCATGCTGCATGCCTTCGAGCTGGCGTTTGCTGGTGCGCTCATTGCCTTTGACCTGTTCGGCCGCCACATTGTCCAGATGCGCCCGGAAGGTGGAGACCTCGATCACCTCGTTGTCGCGCCCGCGGCCATACACCACATGCACGATGCGAAAGCGCCGCCCGATGATGAAAGCACGGCGAAACAGGCCCTTGACCTGCTCGGGCGTGGCGTTGGTCGCCACATCAAAATCTTTGGGGCGCAGACCCAGCAACAGGTCGCGCACCGCACCGCCCACCACATAAGCCTCAAATCCAGCCTGTTGCAGCGTGCGCGTAACATTGATGGCACGTTCGTCCACCAGGTTCGGGTCGATGCCGTGCACAGACGCGGGCACCTCGGTGCGGCGGCCAAAGTGGGGTTTGCTGCTTTTGGGCGTTTTGCCCATCAGCTTGTCAATGAATTGTTTGATCATTCTTGAAAGAGGTCGAGGATGCGCCAGCCACGTTCTGCAGCCAGTTGACGCAACCGAGCGTCAGGGTTCGTTGCCACCGGATGGTGGGCTTTTTCCAGCAGCGGCAGGTCGTTCATGGAGTCCGAATAAAACGTCATCTCCACGTCGCTCCAGTTCAAGCCTTTTTGGCTCAGCCAATGCGCAACTCGGATGACTTTACCCTCGCGAAACGAGGGTGTACCCCGGATTTCGCCCGTGATCCAACCGCTGGCGTCGCGTTCGAGGTCGACTGCGATCAACTCGCTGACCCCGAAAGCCTGGGCAATTGGGCGGGTCACAAACTCATTGGTGGCCGTCACGATCATGACCGTATCCCCAGCCTGCTGGTGTGATCGTACCAGCGCCAGAGCCTCGGGCGTGATGTGAGGCCGGATGACTTCGTCCATGTAGCGGGCATGCGCCTGCGCCGCTTCAACTGCACCGCGCTCACGCGCTGCGCGGGTGGCAAAGCGCACGTAATCATGAATATCCAGTGTGCCCGCCTGGTAGTGCGCATAAAACTCGTCGTTGCGCTGGCTGAACACCGCCGGGTCGGTCCAGCCCATTTCAGTGGTAAACACACCCCAGGTGTGGTCAGAGTCCAGCGGCAGCAAGGTGTGGTCCAAATCGAACAGGGCAAGTTTCATTCGTTCTCCAGCATCGCCCGCACCAAGGGAATGGTCAGGGCGCGTTGTGTTTGCAGTGCGTAGTGGTCCAAGTGGTCCAGCAGCTGCATCAGGCTGCCCAAATCACGCGAAAAACGCTTGAGCATGTAAGACATGACTTCGTCGCTCAAAAACAGGCCCCGGGCATCTGCCTCTTGGCGCAGCACGGCGCGGCGCTCGGTCTCGCCCAGCACCTGCAGCGCATCGATGTGGCCCCAGCCCAAGCGGCTGCGCAAATCGTCACGCAGCTTCAGATCGGCCGGGGGCACAGCCCCTGCGGCCAAGACCCAGCGCGGTGTACCAGTGCGGGGCGTCAAGGCGTTGACAAACCAATTAAAGGCGGTGTGCTGCTGTTCGGCGTTGTACAGGTGCACATCATCCATCAGCACGGCCGCCCAGTCGTCGTTGAAATCGGGGGGGTCCATGCTGTGGGCGTCGAGCCAGCCGACCTGAGCGCCCTGCTCTTGCAGCGCCTGGTGCACCGCATGCAACAAATGGGTTTTGCCAGAACCGCTCTCGCCCCACAGATAACTGGGCACGGGCGATCGGCTGGCCGATGCGGTCCACAAACGCAAGTGGCTCAGGGCGGCCGCGTTGGGGCCCGCAAAAAAATTGTCCAGCGTGGGCGACGAAGCCAGGCCGATGTCCAAAGCCATTTGCTTCATGTCTGATCGGGTCCTTGCTCCACCGCACCCGAGCCGCTTTTGCGGTAAAGATCACTTTGCAGATACTGCGCCCTCAAACGGCGCAAACCCACCAGCAAGACCGCACTGGCAGGCAAGGCAATGAGCACGCCCACAAAACCCAGCACCTGACCAAAAGCCATCAAGGCCAAAATGACGGCCAACGGGTGCAAGCCAATGCGCTCGCCCACCAGGCGGGGCGTGAGCACAAAGCTTTCAATCAACTGCCCCAAGCCGTAGACCACAGCCACCATGATCACAGCCTGGGAAGGCGCCAATTGCAGCAAGCCTGCCAGCAGCGCCAGAACCAGGCCCAGACCAAAGCCCAGATAAGGCACAAACACGGCCAGCCCGGTGAACACGCCAATGGGCAGGGCCAGATCCAGGCCAAACAAACTCAGACCCACCGAATAAAACACAGCCAGCGCGAGCATCACCAGCATCTGCCCACGCAGGTACTCGCCCAAGACCTCGTCGCAGTCGTTCATGAAGCCGTCGAATCGTTCGCGCCA
>JANQXJ010000056.1:0-3875 GCA_030729445.1 Limnohabitans sp.
CAGGGCAGTAGAGGAATTGTTACTGCACTGGAAGGCATGAAGCGTGCTGCCAGCTACAGCGCGGCACGGGGTGCGCAGCTGGCCTATGTGCAAGCGGCGGGCGTGGAGCTGGCCCCCGACAACATCCAGCTCAATGCCGTGGCGCAAAACTTTGTCGACAACCCCACCTACTTCCCACCCGAAGTGCAGGCCAACCCGCGTTTTCAGGAACGCCTCAAACGCGAAGTGCCGCTGGGCCGCCTGGTCAAGGCCGAAGAAGACGCTCGCTTTGTGGCCTACCTGTGCAGCAACGCGGCCAGCTGTTTTGTCGGGCAGGTGTTCCCGATGTCGGGGGGCTGGGCGGTGCGCTGATCAGGCGCTGATCGGGCGCAACGCCTCAGCCCTTCATGACTCAGCGCGGCAACTGACTCGCCTCACGCGCCAGCGCTTCGATGCGTGCCCAGTCGCCTTGGGCCAGCGCATCTGCAGGCACCAACCACGAGCCGCCCACACAAGCCACATTGGGCAAGCTCAGCAGCTCATGGGCGTTTTGCTGCGTCACGCCGCCGGTAGGGCAGAACTTCACGTCAAAGAACGGGCCGCTCCAGGCCTTGAGCATGGCGGGGCCGCCCGCTTGCATGGCCGGGAAGAATTTGAGTTCGGTGTAGCCGTCCTCTTGCGCCATCATGATTTCGCTGCCGGTGGCCACACCGGGCAACAAGGGCAAGCCCAAATCTTTGCAGGCTTGACCCACTGCCGGGGTGTAACCGGGACTCACCGCAAAACGGGCACCGGCTTTGACGGCGGCGGCTGCGTCTTGTGGGCTGCGCACAGTGCCTGCACCCACCACCGCGCCTTCGACTTCGTTGGCAATGGCTTCCATGCAGGCCAGGGCCTGCGGCGTACGCAAGGTGATTTCGAGCATGCGGATGCCACCGGCGAGCAAAGCGCGGGCCATGGGCACAGCGTGGGCCACATCGTTCAAGACGATCACGGGGATCACGGGCGCGTCCTGCATCACTTGCAGGGAGGTCAAATTCACAGCCATGTGCAGGCTCCTTCTTCGGCTTTGAGCGCGTTGCGGCGCAGGTTGGCAAACAGTTCACGGCCCATGCCCACGCCGTTGGCGGCACGCAGCTCAGCAGGCATTTGGGCCAATGGGCGGGCGGCCCATTCGGCCTCGCTCACCAGCACCTGCAAGGTGCCCGTCACGCCATCCAAGCGAATCAGGTCACCGTCTTGCACCTTGGCCAGTGGGCCACCGGCAGCCGCTTCGGGCGAGACATGGATGGCAGCGGGCACTTTGCCCGACGCGCCGCTCATGCGGCCATCGGTGACCAACGCCACTTTCAAGCCACGCCCCTGCAAAATGGCCAGCGGTGGGGTGAGTTTGTGCAGTTCGGGCATGCCGTTGGCTTGTGGGCCTTGCCAGCGCACCACGCAGACCACATCACGGTCGAGTTCTCCGGCCTTGAAGGCCTGCTGCAATTCTTCTTGTGAATTGAACACGCGGGCTGGGGCTTCGATGACATGAAAGGCTTCAGGCACGGCCGAGATCTTGATCACGCTGCGGCCCAAATTGCCTTGCAAGAGTTTCAGGCCACCGGTAGCACTGAAGGGGCTGGTCGCGGGGCGCACCACGGTGTCGTCTTTGCTGGCACCTGCGTCATACCAAACCAACTGGCCATTTGGCGCTGAAGGAATGCGCGTGAATTCACGCAGGCCGCCGGGGCGCACCGTGAGCACATCGGCGTGCATCAGGCCCGCATCGAGCAGCTCGCGGATCACGTAACCGGGGCCACCAGCAGCTTGGAACTGGTTCACATCGGCGCTCCCGTTGGGGTACACGCGGGTGAGCAATGGCACCACGTCTGAGAGGGCCGAGAAGTCGTCCCAGTCGATCACGATGCCTGCCGCACGGGCGACTGCCACCCAATGGATCAGGTGGTTGGTGGAGCCGCCGGTGGCCAGCAGAGCGACCATGGCGTTGACGATGCAGCGCTCGTCAACCAAGCGGCCAATCGGCGTGAAGTGCTTGTCCTTGACCAGCGCCAGCACGGTGCGGGCCGCTTCGCGGGTCAGCTCTTGGCGTACACCCTCGCCCGGGTTGATGAAGGCCGTGCCGGGCACATGCAGACCCATGGCTTCGAGCAGCATCTGGTTGCTGTTGGCCGTGCCGTAAAAAGTGCAAGTGCCTTCGCCGTGGTAAGCCTTGGACTCGGCCTCCAACAACTCGGGCCGCCCCACCAAGCCCAGCGCGGCTTGTTCCCGCACCTTGGATTTTTCGTTGTTAGACAGACCGCTGGTCATGGGGCCTGCGGGCACAAACACCGTGGGGAGATGGCCAAACTGCAAGGCGCCAATCAAGAGGCCCGGCACGATCTTGTCGCACACGCCCAGCATCAGGGCCGCGTCAAAAACGTCGTGGCTGAGCGAGACCGCTGTGGCCATGGCGATCACGTCGCGGGAGAACAGGCTCAACTCCATGCCCGGTGTGCCTTGGGTCACGCCATCGCACATGGCGGGCACGCCCCCGGCCACTTGGGCGGTGGCGCCCCATTTGCGGGCTTCGTCCTTGATGACATCGGGGTAGTGCTGCAGCGGCGCGTGGGCCGAGAGCAGGTCGTTGTAGGCGTTGACGATGCCGATGTTGGGCGCACGCGGGGCGACCACTTTGATTTTGTCCAAGGCGGTGGCGCGATTTTTGTCACCCTCGGGCATGGCCGCAAAGGCATGGGCCACGTTGGCGCAGCCCAAGCGCTGGGCACCGGGGTCTCGCCCCGCCGCCGCGTCGACTTGATGCAAATAGGCCTGGCGGGTCGGGCGACTGCGCTCGGTGATGCGGGCGGTGACGGCGGCCACCGTGGTGTGAAGTGTCATGTTCTTGAGCCCTGGAAGACTTGGTAACTAAATTACATGACCGATGGTAACCGCCTTCCTGCGGTTTGGTGCGTTTGTGAGGTTACAGACTGGGTACAAGCCGCAAAAGCGCCCAAACAGACGCAAAAAAACCCGCCGAGGCGGGTTTTGCATGCAGCGTTCTGAGAATCACTTGGGTGCAGAAGCGTCAGCTGCAGGGGCTGAAGCATCGGCCGATGGGGCGGAGGCTTGGGCAGCGGGTGCCGTGGCCGCAGGGGCTGCAGCGGGTGCGGCTTTTTTGCTCTTGGCAATGCCAAAACCGACAGCCAGGCCCACGGCCAGCACGATCACGGCCACCAAAACGGTCCAGACTACGGGTTGATTGTCATCTTGAGGGGTCGACATGTTGGTTTTCTCCGAAAATAATGAATGGATTGTAGTGGGGCCCAATTGCACATGACTGACACACCTGCCGATGCAACAAGCCAGCGTGACGGCGCTGCACTTTGCACGGCTTTTCAGGGCGTTTTGCTCGACCAATTCCGGGCGCAAGTGGCTGGTCAGGATTTGTGGGTCTTTGGCTACGCTTCTTTGCTGTGGCGGCCCGAGTTTGAGGCGCAAGAGCAGCACATCAGCCGGGTCTGGGGCTGGCACCGCGCCCTGAAAATGTGGAGCCGTTTGAACCGGGGCAGCCCCGAGTGCCCGGGCTTGGTGTTTGCCTTGCTGCCGGGCGGCAGCTGCCAGGGCGTGGCCTACCGGGTCGACAGGGACCAAGCCGATGAGGTGCTGGTGCGGCTGTGGGAGCGCGAAATGCCCATGGACGTTTACACCCCCAGCTGGCTGCCGTGCAACACACCCCAAGGCCCAGTAAAGGCCCTGGCCTTTACCCTGCCGCGCAGCAGCCCGAGCTTCACAGGGCAATTGCCTGCAGAGACTTACCGGCACATTTTTCAGCAGGCTTGCGGGCGCTTTGGCACCACCCTCGACTATGCCCGCCAAACCTACGAGAGCCTGCAGGCCCATGGCATCGAAGACCG
>JANQXJ010000056.1:3975-7353 GCA_030729445.1 Limnohabitans sp.
CATGAATATCGCCGACCTGCGCAAGAGCTACGAAAAAGCCGAGCTCAACGAAAACGCCTCCCACGCGGACCCCTTGCAACAATTTGCGCAATGGCTGCAAGAGGCCATTGCCGCCGAGGTGCCCGAGCCCAACGCCATGACACTGGCCACCGTGGCCAGCAACCTGCGCCCCAGCACACGGGTGGTGCTGATCAAGGGCTATGACGAGCGCGGCATCGTCTGGTACACCAACTACAACAGCCGCAAGGGGCAGGAGCTGGCGGGCAACCCATTTGCGGCGCTGCAATTCCACTGGGTGGAGCTTGAACGTGTGGTGCGCATTGAAGGCCGTGTGGAGAAAGTCAGCGATGAAGAAAGCGACACCTACTTCCACAGCCGCCCCCTGGATTCGCGCATCGGGGCTTGGGCTTCTCCCCAAAGCCAGGTGATCGATGGGCGCACGGTGTTGGTGACCAACGCCGCCAAATACGCGGCGCAATTCATGCTTAACCCACCACGCCCGCCGCACTGGGGCGGCTACCGCTTGGTGCCCGACAACTGGCAGTTTTGGCAAGGCCGCAAAAGCCGTTTGCATGACCGGCTGCGTTACACGCAAGACGACAGCGGCTGGCTGCGTGAGCGCTTGGCACCCTGAACCCGCTCAAGCCGTAGGGCTGAAGGCAGACGCTTCAAACGCCCGGTAAGCCGCCATGAAAGTGTCGATGTCTTCAAAGTACGGCATGGCCCCGGCCTGCATCACCGTCACCTGCCAGTTGGGGCGATGGCGCACCAGGTCCAGCGCCCGGTAATCGGTGAAGTCGCCGCGCGTGCCGTGCACCACCCACACCGGCAGGCGCAAAGTCTCATAGACGTTGTGCATGTCTGCGCTGAACAAGCCCCCGCTCAAAAAAGACAAAGGCGCTTGCTCCGCGTTGGGCGCATGGGCGGTGCGCACCGCATAGGCCCACAAGGTTTCGTCAATGGCCTTACCGCCCCAGGTGCGGCGCAAAAAGTAACGCACCACCGAGGGCCGTGACAGCTGCCGAAACAAAAAACGCCCCCAGCCCGGCCCCGGGCTGCGCAAGAAGCGGTCGAACCCCGCCATGAAAAAAGTACTGCCCTCGGGCTTGCGCAGCGACTTGCCGCCCCGAAAACCGGTGGGGCTGACCAAGGCCAAAGCGGCAAACAGCTCAGGCGTCTGCTGGGCCACACGGGCCAAAAATTCACACGACAAGGACACGCCCACAGCCTGCAGTGGCTGGCCCGGGTGCCGCTCGGCCGCCCATTGCGCCACCGACCGGATGGCTTGGCACATGTCGCCCACGGTGTAGGCCCGCGGCAAACGATCCGACAAACCGTAGCCCGGTAAATCGAGGGCGTAGACGCTATGGTCCTGGCACAAGGCCTCAAACAGAGGCCGAACTTCGGCGACCGATGCCAGCGCATTGATGCTGTGCACCAAGAGCACGGGAGGCCCCGAGCCCCCTGCATAGACCGCAATACGGCCAGCAGCCCCACTCAAGGTGTGGAGGTCAGCATGCAGTGCAAGAGGCAATTGGGGGTTCATGGCCGCATGTTAGGGCATCGCGCCTTGAGCACAGGGTCAAGCAGACTCATGCAGGCAACAGCGGCAACAAGGCCATAGCCAAAGAAATGCCCAGCATCGCCATCAAGGTGGACACGGCCACGGCGGCCGTGACGGTGTCCTCTTCCTTGCGATAACGCTGAGAAAACAAAAACACATTGGCCCCAATGGGCAAAGCGGCGGCCACCACCATCACCGACAAGGCCAAACCGCGCAGCCCCAAAGCCCAACCCACAGCGAGCATCAGCACAGGATGGAGCACAGTCTTGACGAAGGACAGTCGCACAGCTGCTGCGAGGTTTTGGCCCATGGGGGTTTGGGACAGCGTGATGCCCACCAGCACCAAAGCGATGGGTCCGAACGCGCTGCCCAGCAGCTGCAAGGGTTTGTCCACCACCGGGTGCAGGCCCCAGCCCGTTTGGGCATAAAGCAGCCCCACCAAGATGGGCAAGGGCACAGGGTGCAACAAAGCGCTGCGCACCGCCTGCCCCACCGTGCGCCAAAGCTGCCCTTGGTGTCCTGTGGCTGCAGCCTGTTCACGGGCCATCTGCAATTCCAACACCACCGTGGCCAGGGTCAGCAGCACCAGCGCATGCAAAGAAATGAGGGTGAACAACAAAACCTGACCGGCCTGCCCATAGGCCAACCCAATCAGGGGCACGCCGATCATCAAGGTGTTGCTGAAAATACCAGCCAGCGCCAAGACCGAAGCCCTTGAATCACGGCCGTTGGCCACCACCAAAGCACCAAACAAGACGACTGCGACCAAAAAGTACTGGAACACCGGGCGCATGTCCAACCGCTCAAGGTGCACCGAGCTCATGGTGCGAAAAAGCAAAGCCTGGGTCAACACCAAAAAGACCAAGTTGGAAAGATCACGCACCGACTCGGGCCGCACCAGCCTGGCACGCCCAGCCACAAAACCCACGCCGATCAACAAGACCACGGGCAGTAGCGACGACAAAACAGGGTGGTCAAAATTCATGACAGCGATGTTAGGCGCAACGCAGGAGCGGCTGGCCCGCCCGGGTCACCTCAGGCACAGGCCCAAACCTCAATGGGCGTGCTTCATGCCGCAGTACTTGCCCAGCGCGAGGCCCTTGCAGGCGGCTTGCAGCTCCTTGGTGCATTGGTCCGATTTTTTGCCGGACTCCAGGCATTTGGCAGCCTCCTCGTGGGCTTCGGCCATAGCGCGGTGGCGGGCAATGTCCTGCTCCACCTCTTTCTTGGAGTGTTGGGCCAAGGCCCCCCAGGACAAGCTCATGGCAGCTAGAAAAAAGACAATGTTTTTCATTGGTTTTCTTGAAGTGATTCGCTTTGCAGAGGCGATTTTCCGAGCAGGCATCGACCGATGCCTGCTACGCCATTGTCACTCACGCACCAAGCGCGAAAACGTCTTTTTGAATTTACTCACCTTGGGCGCGGCAACCGCCATGCAATAGCCCTGGTAGGGGTTGCGTTCAAAAAAGTCTTGGTGGTAGTCCTCGGCCGCGCTGTAGTTGTCCAAGGCCAGCACCTCGGTCACGATGGGTTGGCCAAAGGCACGGGCCGCCGTCAGCTCGGCAATCAGGGCGCGGGCTTCTTCGGCTTGCTCGGGTGTGGTGAAGTAAATGCCGCTGCGGTATTGCGTGCCCACGTCGTTGCCCTGGCGGTTCAAGGTGGTGGGGTCGTGGATGACGAAAAAGATTTCCAGCAGCTCGCGGGTGCTGACCTGGGCCGGGTCGTATTCGAGCTTGACCACTTCGTTGTGGCCTGTGCGGCCGGTGCAGACGTCGTCGTAGCTGGGGTTCACGGTCTGGCCGTTGCAGTAGCCC
>JANQXJ010000057.1 GCA_030729445.1 Limnohabitans sp.
GCTTGTTCGAACGCCACATCGTGGCGCTGGCTGCTGAGATGCGGCTGCCCGTGGTCGAGGTGTTCGAGGTCGCTTCGTTCTACCACCACTTCGAGATCCTGAAAGACGATCAAGACGCGCCGCGCATCACTGTGCGGGTGTGTGACAGCCTGAGCTGCAGCTTGGCTGGCAGCGACAGCTTGCTGCGCCAACTGCAAAACGATTTGCTGGATGTGAAGGTTGTGCCCGTGCCCTGTCTGGGCCGCTGTGAGCAGGCTCCGGCCGGTCAGGTCGGTCAGCAGGCTGTGGCGCATGCGACGGTTGAAATGGTGGTGCAGCGTGTGGCCCAAGACCAGACTGCGCCCAACGCCTTGCCCGATGCGATCGGGCTCGATGCTTACCTGCAAACCGGCGGTTACCAGTTGGCACAACAAGTGGCCTCGGGCGAGTGCGATGCCGAATCGGTGATCCAGGTCTTGGAGTCCTCGGGTTTGCAGGGTTTGGGTGGTGCTGGTTTCCCGGCCGGGCGCAAATGGCGCATCGTGCGCAACCAGCCCGGGCCGCGCCTGATGGCAGTGAACATCGACGAGGGCGAGCCCGGCACCTTCAAGGACCGCACCTGTTTGGAAGCCGACCCGCACCGCTTTCTGGAGGGCGTGCTGATCGCCGCCAGCGTGGTGGGCTGCGAGGCGGTCTACATCTACCTGCGCGACGAGTACCACGAAGCGCGTGTGTTGTTGATCCAAGAATTGGCCGCTTTGAAAGCCAACCCGCCTTGCGCCTTGCCGCGCATCGAACTGAGGCGTGGCGCGGGCGCTTACATCTGCGGCGAAGAGTCGGCCATGATCGAAAGCATCGAAGGCAAACGCGGTGAGCCGCGCATGCGCCCGCCTTACATTGCCGAGGTGGGTCTGTTTGGCCGTCCGACGCTGGAACACAATTTTGAGACCCTGTTTTGGGTGCGCGAACTGATCGAGCAAGGCGCGGACAGCTTTGCATCCCACGGCCGTCATGGTCGCCAAGGTCTGCGCCGCTTCAGCGTGAGCGGTCGCGTGAAGCACCCGGGCGTCAAGCTCGCGCCCGCAGGCATCACGCTGCGTGAACTGGTGGACGAATACTGCGGCGGCATGGCCGAAGGCCACAAGCTCTATGCTTACCTGCCCGGCGGTGCCAGCGGCGGCATCTTGCCCGAGCGCTTGGCCGATGTGCCACTGGACTTTGACACCTTGCAGCCACACGGCTGCTTCATCGGATCTGCCGCCGTGATGGTGCTCAGCCAACACGACAGTGCACGCGAAGCGGCGCTGAACGTGATGCGCTTTTTTGCACACGAGAGCTGCGGCCAATGCACACCTTGCCGTGTGGGCACCGACAAAGCCGCGCAGCTCATGAGCGCTGAGGTCTGGGATGCCGACACTTTGCAAGACTTGGCGCAGGTCATGGGTGATGCGTCGATTTGCGGTCTGGGCCAGGCCGCGCCCAACCCGATCCGCTGCGTCTTGCAGTATTTCCCACACGAAGTGGGGGCCGCATGAGCACCGTCCAATTCACGCTCAACGGCCAAAGCGTTGAAGCCCCCGCCGGCAAAAGCATTTTCAACATCGCCAAAGAATTGGGCATTGCCATCCCGCACCTGTGCCACAAAGAAGGCCTTGCGCCCGATGGCAACTGCCGCGCTTGTGTGGTCGAGGTGGCCGGTGAACGCACACTCGCCCCCAGCTGCTGCCGAAGCGCCACGCCCGGCATGCAGGTGCAGACGAACAGCGAACGCGCCGTCAAAAGCCAAAAGATGGTGCTGGAGATGCTGCTGGCCGACTTGCCCGAGCAGGGCCACAAATGGCTCGATGACCGCGCCGAGGCACCACACGGCGAACTGAGCCAATGGGCCGAACACCACGGCGTTCAGGTGCGCCCGGCGCTGGCTGATTTGCGCCGCGAAGCCATGCCCGCCGACCTGTCGCACCCTGCCATGGCCGTGAATCTGGACGCCTGCATCCAGTGCAACCGCTGCCAACGCGCTTGCCGCGATCTGCAGGTCAACGATGTGATTGGCTTGGCCTTCAGGGGCGCACACACCCAAGTGGTGTTTGACCTGGCCGACCCGATGGGCGGCAGCTCGTGTGTGGGCTGCGGCGAATGTGTGCAGGCCTGCCCCACAGGCGCGCTCATGCCCAAGAGCCACATGGGCCCACAAAAGGTGGACCGCGAAGTCGACTCTGTCTGCCCGTTTTGTGGCGTGGGTTGCTTGGTGACTTTCCAGGTCAAGGATGAAAAAATCGTCAGCGTGAAGGGCCGGGAAGGCCCCGCCAACGAAGGGCGCTTGTGTGTCAAGGGCCGCTTTGGCATGGACTACATCCACAGCCCGGACCGCATCACGAAGCCGCTGATCCGCAAAGAAGGCGTGGCCAAAGACCTGGAATTGATCGACGGCCACACCGACTGGCGCGAAGTCTTCCGCGAAGCCACTTGGGAAGAAGCCCTCGATCTGGCGGCCCAGCCCCTCAACACCTTGCGCCAAGAACACGGCCCCAAATCGCTCGCCGGGTTTGGCTCGGCCAAGGGCAGCAACGAAGAGGCTTACCTTTTCCAGAAGCTGGTGCGCACCGGCTTTGGCAGCAACAACGTGGACCATTGCACGCGCCTGTGCCATGCTTCCAGCGTGGCCGCCTTGCTCGAAGGCGTGGGCTCGGGCGCAGTCAGCAACCCGGTGCGCGATGTCGAGCATGCCGACCTCATCATCGTCATTGGCTCCAACCCCACCAGCAACCACCCGGTGGCCGCCACCTGGATGAAGAACGCAGCCCAGCGCGGCACACGCATCGTGCTGGCCGACCCGCGCATCACCGACATCGGGCGTCACGCCTGGCGCACCTTGCAGTTCAAGGCCGACACCGATGTGGCACTGCTCAACGCCATGCTGCACGTCATCGTGACCGAGAACCTGTGCGACGAAGCCTTCTTGCGAGATCGCGCCGACAATGTGGCCGAACTCAAAGCCCATGTGCAAGGCTTCACGCCCGAAGCGATGAGCGTGGTGTGCGGTATCCCGGCGGGCACCATCCGCGAAGTGGCGCGGGCTTACGCCAACGCCAAAGCTGCCATGATTTTGTGGGGCATGGGCGTGAGCCAGCATGTGCACGGCACCGACAATGTGCGCTGCCTGATCGCGCTGGCCAGCATCACTGGCCAGATCGGCCGGCCTGGCACCGGCCTGCACCCCTTGCGCGGCCAAAACAACGTGCAAGGCGCAAGTGATGCGGGCTTGATCCCGATGATGTACCCCAACTACCAGCGGGTGAGTGACAAATCAGCACACGACTGGTTTGAGAAATTCTGGGGTACGAAACTCGACGACCAGCCCGGCTACACCGTGGTCGAGATCATGCACAAGGTTTTGGCGCCCGACACGGACCCGCACAAAGTGCGCGGCATGTACATCATGGGCGAGAACCCGGCCATGAGCGACCCGGACCTGCACCATGCCCGCCACGCGCTGGCCAGTTTGCAGCACCTGGTGGTGCAAGACATCTTTTTGACCGAGACCGCCTGGCTGGCCGACGTGGTGTTGCCTGCCAGCGCTTGGCCCGAGAAAACCGGCACCGTCAGCAACACCGACCGCACGGTGCAGATGGGTCGCCAGGCGTTGCTGCCGCCGGGTGATGCAAAGCCTGATTTGTGGATCATCCAGCAGATCGCTGAGCGCATGGGTCTGGATTGGCGCTATGCAGGCGAACACGATGGCGTGGCCGAGGTCTATGAAGAAATGCGCCAAGCCATGGCCCCGGCCATCGGCGGCATCGACTGGGCGCGTTTGAACGTGGGCTCGGTGACTTACCCCTGTTTGAGCGCCGAAGACCCAGGCCAGCCCATCGTCTTTCACGACCAATTTCCGACCCAGGATGGCCGTGTGCGCTTGGTCACTGCTGGACTGATTCCAGCCAACGAGCAGCCCGACGCCGAGTACCCCTTGGTGCTCATCACCGGGCGGCAGCTGGAGCATTGGCACACCGGCAGCATGACACGCAGGGCCACGGTGTTGGATGCCTTGGAGCCTGCCGCCACGGCCTCGTTGCACAGCAGCGAATTGCAACGCCTGGGGCTTCAGCTCGGTGACACCATTGACGTTGTTTCGCGAAGGGGCCGTGTACGTTTGCAGGTGCGCCAAGACGACGGTACTCCCCTGGGCACGGTGTTCATCCCCTTTGCTTACCAAGAGGCCGCAGCCAATTTGCTGACCAATTCGGCTTTGGACCCCTTTGGCAAGATCCCAGAATTCAAATTTTGTGCCGTGCGCGTTGAGGCCGCTCCATTGCAGAAAGCATAATCATTGGGTTTGACTGACCAGATGGTTGCTTGGCGCTTTGTGTAGCCGGCCCTGGTTAGCACATCAGGCCAAGGAGGCCGATTTGAATTGGAATGTGCAAACCATCTTCTGGATGGATGCGTTTTTGTACCTCATGCTCCACGCGGCCATCTGGTATGGTTTGGCCCGCTTTCGCAGTCCCGTGGTGGTTTGGTGGAGCGCTTCGGGCATTCTCAGCGCTTTGGGTTTGTGTGTGCTGGGCAGCCGGGGTTGGATCAGCACCGATGTCGTGGTGGTGGCCGGCCAGTTTTTGATGGCCGCCGGAAACTGGGGGCGGCAATTCGCTTTGCGCTCGTTGCATGGCCCAGTTTCGCCCAGATGGTTGTGGTCTTCGCTGGGCGTGAACGGGGCATTTCTGGCGTTGAGTTGCGGGCTTCATTTCTCAGGCTCGCCCGAGAGCACCCTCATGCTGGTGTTCTATGCTTTTTACACGTTCAACGCGCTGGAGTATTTTTTTGCAGGCCAGCGCCTTGTCCTGACCCACGACAAGAAGGGCGCCAATTCCTTGAGGTGGGCGGGCCTGATTTTGTCGGTCACCTTGGGCATCAAAACCGTGGCCATGCTGGTGGGCATCGGCTCCGACGATTTGTACGCAGCCTCTTGGGACCATGCGGTGGTGTTCATTGGTCAATTCACGGCCATCATGATGCTGTGTGTCGGGTTCATGCAGATCTTTGTGGATCAGGACCATCGCAGCAAGACCACCATGCAGCTGCAATTGGCGCGTGAACAAGAGCGTGCCACCTTGGCTTTGCAACACGCCGAGGACTTGGCCGCCCTATTGACCGAGCGCGAAGAAATCATCCGGCAGTTGACGCTCTCCAACAAGAGTGCAGGGATGGGGGCCCTGGTGGCCAGTTTTGCACACGAGTTGAACCAACCTCTCGCAGCCAACTTGCTGCACGCCGAACTGGTCCAGTTCAAACTGGAGGAAGCCCAGCAAGAGAAGTCTAAGCCCGATCTGGACGTCCTGCACCAAGCGATTGTGGCCATCGTCCATGACACCCAGCGGGCTGCAGACATCATTCGCAAACTCCGCAATCTGTTTCGCATGGGTCGTGGCGAGTACGAGGCCTTGAAACTGGATGTGCTGGTGCAGGATGTGCTCGATCTGGTGCAGTCACAAATGAAGAGCGCCAACATCGTCTGGACGGTCAAACTGGATGCCAACTTGCACCTGCAGGGGGATGCGACCCAGCTGCAGCAAGTGATTTTGAACCTGCTCAACAACGCCATCGAAGCACTGCGAGAGTCCGCTTTGTCCCAACCTGAGTTGCGCATCCGCGGCAAGGTCACGGGTCAATTTGTGGCGTTGGAGGTCGAAGACAATGGCAAAGGCATTGGGCCTGAGCGAGCGGACGACGTGTTCAGTCTGTTCAAAACCTCCAAGTCGCAAGGCATGGGAGTGGGCCTGTGGCTCAGCCGCTCGATTGTGGAGGTGCACGGCGGTCGCCTGACTTTCCAGTCCGAGCCCGGTCGCCGCACGGTTTTCACTTTGCGTTTACCTTTGATCCAAGACGTTTGACGTGTGGCAGTGGGTTGTTTTGAAAGTGCCAAACGCAGCGTGACGGGTGTTCGTGGTGATGCAACCGATGGTTGGCCCGTTTGGGTTGATGGTTTGAATTCGTTGGCCATCACAGCTTGGGGTCCTTGACGTTGACAGAGGTCGTTGACGGCCATCTGGTCAGATGCTTTTATTCTTCAAAATGAATTAATTTATGCAACAAGTTGAAAAAAATGATCCGTCAAATGCGGGTATTCACTTAGAAGCAAAGTTTTTCAGACGTTCATAATCAAAAACTCGTTAGTAATTTTTTAAGCTAATACGTTCAAACAGGAGACTCCTCATGACGCAAACCCATCAAGACCTTCCATCGACAAAGTCCGATGCCCCTGAAGCCAGCCGCCGCCGTTTCTTCGGCAAAGCCGCTACCGCAGCCGTCGCTGCACCTTTGGCTGGCGTGCCCATGATCGCCGTGGCCCAGGCCCCCATCGTGTTCAAGATGCAAGGTTCTTGGGGTACCAACGAGATTTTCAGCGAGATGGCTCAGCAGTACGTCACCCGCGTCAATGAAATGTCCGGTGGCCGCCTGAAAATCGAGTACCTGCCAGCTGGCGCTGTGGTCAAGCCATTCGAAATCATTGATGCCGTGAGCAAAGGCGTGCTCGACGGCGGTCACCACGTCTCCGGCTACTGGTATGGCAAAAACAAATCGGCTTCTTTGTTTGGCACAGGCCCCGTCAGCGGCGCGACCCCCGAAATCGGTTTGAGCTGGATTCAGGCCGGTGGTGGCCAGCAGCTGTGGGACAAACTGGTGGCCAAGATGAACCTGAACGTCGTCGGCTTCTTCTCATTCCCCATGCCTTCCCAGCCACTGGGTTGGTTCAAAAAGTCCCCACCCAAGAAAGCTGCTGACTTGAAGGGCTTCAAGTACCGCACCATCGGTTTGGCTGCAGACATGTTGCAAGAGATGGGCATGGCTGTGGCCCAGTTGCCTGGCGGTGAAATCGTGCCTGCCATGCAGCGCGGCGTGATCGACGCTTTCGAATTCAACAACCCCACCGCCGACATGCGCTTTGGTGCACAAGACGTGGCCAAGTTCTATTCCATGGGTTCTTTCCACCAGGCCCAAGAATTTTTCGAAATCATCTTCAACAAAGACAAGTACAACGCTTTGCCTGCCGACCTGAAGGCCATCTTGAAGTACGCTGCCGAAGCCGCATCGACCGCATCGACCGCTTTGGCGCACGAGAACTACTCCAAAGACTTGCAGGAGTTGATTGTCAAGCACAAGGTTCAGGTGTCACGCACTTCGGCCGACGTGTACAAAGGCCAGTTGGCTGCATGGGACAAGGTCACTGCCAAGCTCGAAAAAGAAGTTGACATGTTCAAGGAAGTGAACGACTCCTTCAAGGCTTGGTCACGCCGTGTGGGCTTCTACCACTTCACCAACGAAGCCAACTACCGCATGGCCTACGAACACGTGCAGAAAACCAAGCTGCCAGT
>JANQXJ010000058.1 GCA_030729445.1 Limnohabitans sp.
CTCAGTCCCCAATTCCGCGCCCCGACCGTTCGGTGTTGCATTACATCGGCCACGCGCTGGGCCTCAAGCCTGATCTTACGGCTTGTGAAAACCTGTGCGCCGATGCCCAAGTCAGCGGCTTGTCACTCAGCCGCGAGCAAGCCATGCAAGCGCTGGCCGCGCAGGGCCTGCAAAGCCGGGCCCACCTGCCCGTGCGTGTTTTGTCACAAGGCCAGCGACAAGGCGTGGCTTTGGCGCGTTTACGCACCAGCCCGGCGCGGCTGTGGGTCTTGGACGAGCCCCTGGTGGGTCTGGACGCTCAGGCTACCGCTACGGCCCGCGCCTTGCTGCAGTCACATGTGGACGTGGGCGGCGCTGTGGTCATGACCAGCCACCACGATGTGGGCTTGCAAGGTCCGGGTGCGCGCTTGCACTTGGGACGCGAGGTGGGCCGCGCATGAACACCCCCGCCATGACCGTCCCTGTGTCAGCGCTGGCTGCTCAGCCCGCGCTGCCCAGCCCTTGGCAAGCCATGCTTGGCCTGCTGCGGCGCGACCTGCGCTTGGCCCTGCGGCGCAAGGCCGAGTGGCTGGGCGCGGTGTTTTTCTTTGTCTTGGTGGCGGCTTTGTTTCCGCTGGCCATCGGCCCCGAGCAGACCACACTGCGCCTGATCGGGCCTGGGGTGTTGTGGGTGGCGGCCTTGTTGGCGAGCATGTTGAGCCTGGGCCGTTTGTTCGAGGCCGACCAACAGGACGGCAGCCTGGAGCAGATGGCCTTGTCGGCAGCGCCCTTGTCCTGGTTGGTGTCGGCCAAGGTGGTGGCGCACTGGTTGATCTCGGGTTTGCCTTTGGTGCTGCTGTCGCCGCTTTTGGGTTTGCAGTTTGGGCTGAGCTCAGAGGCGCTGGCCATGTTGGCTTTGACGCTCTTGATCGGCACACCTGTGCTGTCACTGCTTGGCGCAATCGGCGCGGCCCTCACTTTGGGTGTGCGTGGTGGCGGGGTGCTGCAGTCGCTTTTGCTCTTGCCTTTGTATGTGCCGGTGTTGGTGTTTGGCGCAGGTGCGGTGGATGCGCAGATGCGCGGCCTTGGCGCCGAGGCGCATGTGTCCATTATGTTGGCGCTCTTGTTTGCTTCAGCGGCGCTCAGCCCTTGGGCCTGTGCGGCGGCTTTGCGCTTGGCGCTGGAATGATGAGGAACGGACCATGAAGCTTTTTCACTATGCCGCGCCACAACACTTCTACCCTTTGGCCGGGCGCCTGTGGCCTTGGCTGGCGCTGCTGGCCACGGTGCTCGCGCTGGCGGGTTTGTGGGTGGGCTTCATGGTCGCGCCGTCCGACGCGCAGCAGGGTCAGGCCTACCGCATCATTTACATCCATGTGCCCGTGTCGTGGATGGCCATGATCATTTACTTGGCCATGGCGTTTTGGAGTGTGTTGGGTCTGGTGTTCAACACGCGCTTGTCGGGCCTGATGACGCGGGCGCTTGCGCCCACTGGGGCCTTGCTGGCGTTTTTGTCTCTGTGGACTGGGGCCTTGTGGGGTAAGCCGATGTGGGGCACCTATTGGGTGTGGGACGCGCGGCTGACCTCGATGCTGATCCTGTTATTTTTGTATTTGGGCTACATCGCCTTGACCTCGGCCATCGAAGATCCGCGCCGCTCGGACAGGGCAGGTGCCTTGGTGGCGGTGGTGGGTGCAGTCAACGTGCCCATCATTTATTTTTCGGTGCAATGGTGGAACACCTTGCACCAAGGCGCATCGGTGTCCTTCACCCAGTCGCCGCGCATGGCCAGCATCATGCTGACTGGCATGCTGCTGATGAGCTTGGCGGTGTGGTTCTACGCCGCGGCCATCGCTTTGTGGCGGGTACGAAGTTTGATTTTGGTGCGTGACAGCCACGCCGCTTGGGTGCAGCAACTGCCCGAGGTGTTGTGGCACCGCACCCAGCGCGATTTGCGAGGTGCCGCATGATTTGGCAAAGCGCTTCTGAGTTTTGGGCCATGGGAGGCTATGGCGTTTACGTTTGGGGCAGCATGGGCGTGAGTGCGGCCATGATGGCGCTGGAGGTGTGGCTGACGCGCATGGGACGCAGGCAAGCGCTGGACGCGGTGTGCGAGGCCATGGAGGCTGAAGCCCTGGATGCTCAAACCCCGAGCGCCGCACAGGTCCCAGCCGGGGCAACGCACTCCGTTCATTTCTCACAAGGAGTTGCGTCATGAAAAGCCGCCACCAACGACTGTTTGGCATCGCATTGGGCTTGCTGCTCGTGTGTGGTGCGCTGTTTTTTGTGCTCAACGCTTTTCAGAGTAATTTGGTGTTTTTCTTCACACCCACCCAAGTGGCGGCAGGCGAAGCGCCCAAAGAGGGACATTTTCGGGTTGGCGGTTTGGTCAAAGAAGGCAGCATTGAACGTGACGGCATGGCGGTGGCCTTTGTCGTGACCGACACGCAGCGCGAGGTGCCCGTGCGCTATGTGGGCCTGCTGCCCGATTTGTTCAAAGAAGGCAAAGGCGTGGTGGCGCAGGGCCGCTTGGACGCAGGAAGCCTGTTTGTGGCCAGCGAGGTGCTGGCCAAACACGACGAAAACTACATGCCACCCGAAGCCCAGCACGCGCTGGACGAGGCGGCCAAGGCCCGTGTGGGTGCGGCGGTGTCGCAATGATGCGCGCAGACATGAACGGAGCCGTGTATGTGGCCTGAAGCTGGCCATCTGGCGTTGATCATGGCAGCCTGGGTTGCTGTTCTGCAAGCGGTGCTGCCGCTGTGGGGCAGTTTGTCGCCGCGCCGCGCGGGCTGGCAAGCGCTGGCCAGGCCTTTGGCGGTCTTGCAACTGGCTCTGATCGTGTTGGCTTTCGGTGCTTTATGGCATGCGTTTTATGTGCACGATTTCAGTGTTGTGTATGTGGCCAACAACTCCAACACCTTGCTGCCCACACCGTACCGCCTCTCGGCGATTTGGGCAGGACACGAGGGCTCTTTGGTGCTGTGGGTCTTGATGCTGGCGTTGTGGTCGGTGGCCGTGTCCACGTTTTCCAAGCGATTGCCGCAGGCCTTGGTGGCGCAGGTGCTGGGCGTGATGGGCGCGGTGTCGGTGGGTTTTCTGGCCTTCATCCTCACCTTGTCCAACCCGTTTGCGCGGCAGTTCCCAGCGCCAGCCGAGGGGCGTGATTTGACGCCTTTGCTGCAAGACCCGGGTTTGGTGATTCACCCGCCGATGCTCTACATGGGCTATGTGGGTTTGTCGGTGGCTTTTGCATTTGCCATGGCGGCGCTGCTCTCGGGGCGGCTGGATGCCGCTTGGGCGCGTTGGGCGCGGCCCTGGACGGTGGCGGCCTGGGGCTTTTTGACGTTGGGCATCGCTTTGGGTTCGTGGTGGGCCTATTACGAATTGGGCTGGGGCGGTTGGTGGTTTTGGGACCCGGTGGAAAACGCCTCGCTCATGCCTTGGCTGGTGGCTACGGCACTGATCCACTCGCTCATGGTCACCGACAAGCGCGGGCAGTTCAAGGCTTGGACGGTGCTCTTGGCCATTGGTGCGTTTTCGCTCAGTTTGCTCGGCACCTTCCTTGTGCGCTCGGGTGTGTTGACCTCGGTGCATGCATTCGCCACCGACCCTTCGCGGGGCATTTTCATTTTGATGTTTTTGGCTGTGGTGGTGGGCGTGTCGCTGGCGCTGTTTGCCTGGCGTGCGCCGCAGTGGGCCAATGCCTCGCAGCCGGTGGCCGGTTCGCGCGAATCGTTTTTGCTGCTCAACAGCGTGCTCTTGGTGGTGGCCATGGCGGCGGTGCTGCTGGGCACTTTGTACCCGTTGATCATCGACGCACTCAACTTGGGCAAGCTCTCGGTCGGGCCGCCGTATTTCGACCGCGTGTTTGTGCCGCTGATGGTGCCGCTCTTGTTGGCCATGGTGCCGGGCACGGTGGTGCCTTGGCATGTGGCGCGTTGGGCGGCGGTGCGCTCGGTCTTGGTGCCTGGGGCTTTGGCGCTTTTGTTGGCCAGCGCTTGGGCCAGCTGGGGTGCTGCGCCCCAGGATGCAGAGGCCGTGACCACAGCTGGTGGCTGGTTGACCGTGATGGGTGGCACATTGGGCGGCTGGATTGTGTTGTCGGGCGCTTGGCAAATCGTACAGCGCTTGCGCCTGCCTGGATCACCGGGGCTGGCTTGGTGGGGCATGCAGGTGGCGCACCTGGGTGTGGCGGTGTTGGTGCTGGGCATCACCGGCGTCAAGTCCTTTCAGGTCGAGCGCGATGTGCGCCTGGGCCTGGGCGACTCGGTCACGGTGGCCGGAGTGCGTTATCAGTTGCTCAAGGTGGACAACCACTTGGGCCCGAACTATTTGGCTTTGCGCGCAGAAATGAAGCTGTTTGAAGGTGACCGCCAGGTGGGGACTCTGCAGCCCGAAAAACGCCGCTATGTGTCGAGCGCCATGCCCATGACCGAGGCCGCGATCGACCGCAACCTGTGGCGCGACCGTTATGTGTCTTTGGGTGAGCCCTTGGTGGGCGAGCCGCCGCAGTGGAGTTTCAGGGTCTACCACAAGCCTTTTGTGTCGTGGATCTGGCTGGGTGCGGTGTTCATGGTTTTGGGGGGTGGACTGGCGGCGTTCGATCGGCGCTACCGCCAAGCCCCTTCGGCAGCGCGTGTGCTTGGTGCTCAGGCTGACGTGGGCATGGGTGGGTCTGGCGTGCGAGTTGCAGGGCCTGTGCCTGTGGTCAAAGGCGCTGTCTCATGAGCGCGTTGTCTGCCAAGGCCACAAGCCGCCGAATGCCGCGCTGGGTGTTTGTGCCCCTGGCGCTGTTTTTGGGCATGGTGGTTTTTTTGGCGGTGGGCCTCACGCGTAACCCGCAAGAGATTCCCTCTCCGCTCATTGGCCGCCCCGCACCAGCTTTTGAGTTGCCGGTGGTGGGCGGGCCGGGCGTGTTCAACGCGGCGCAGTTCAAGGGCCAGCTCACCTTGGTCAACCTGTGGGCCACCTGGTGCGCGGGTTGCAAAGAAGAGCACCCGATTTTGATGGCGCTGGCCCGCCAGCCCGGCCTCAAGATGGTGGGCATCAATTACAAAGAACTGCAGGCTTCGGAACTCTCGGGCCAAGAACCGCTCAGCGCCGAATCGGTCCAAAAAGCCACGGCGCGCAGCCAGGCCTGGTTGCAAAAAAACGGCCAGGCTTTTGGCGTGAACCTGCTGGACATGGACGGCCGTGTGGGCATGGATTTTGGTGTGTATGGCTTGCCCGAAACCTATTTGATTGACCGCGAAGGCGTGGTGCGCTTCAAGCACGCTGGGGCTTTGACGCCCGATGTGGTGCAGCAAAAACTGCTGCCCTTGCTGCGGGGGGTGAACTGATGCGCGCGGTGCTGCGGTGGGTGCTGGCCTGCGTTGGGTTGTGGTGCGCTTGTGCGGCAGCCCAAGCGCCGGGAGGTTCGTCAATGGGCGTTGCCAGTGGTGGGGCAGTCCCATCGGCTGTGCAGGCGACCTTGCCAGGTGTGGGCGCGCCCGCGGCAACGCACGCCGATGCGCCCATGTCGGCCGCTGTGCAGGCGCGCTGGGACCACATCGCGGCCGAGCTGCGTTGCTTGGTGTGCCAAAACGAATCGCTGGCTTCGTCGAATGCCGAGCTGGCACTCGACCTGCGCCGCGAACTGCGCGGCCTGATCGAGCAGGGTCAAAGCGATGCCGACATCCGCAGCTTTTTGGTCAGCCGTTACGGTGACTTTGTGCTTTACAAGCCCGAGGTCAAGCCCGTGACCTGGCTGTTGTGGTTTGGCCCCTTTGTGCTGCTGTTGGGCGCACTGGTGCTGGCGCTGCGCCTGATGCGCCGCACGCCTGTAGTGCCTGCGCCCTTGACCGACAGCGAGCGCGCGCGCGTTCGCGAACTGCTGGAGTCTTGATGTCTTTTTTGCCGCCTTGGCTGGGTTTGTTGTTGGCGCTGCTGGCTTTGGGGCTGCTGGCCGCTGGGGTCTTGCAGCGTGGCCTGAAAAAACAAGTCCAGGTCGTGGGGCCGGGGCAGCAGTCACAGGCCAACCGCAGGATTGCGCAAGAACACCTGGCCGATTTAGACCGTGCTTTGGCCGAAGGCCGTTTGACAGCGCTGCAGCATCATGCGGCGCGCGACGAGTTGCTGCGCCATCTGCTGGACGATGCGGCGCAGTCCGAAGACACCCCCGTTGCCGCAGTGCCAGCGCGGTGGCTCTGGATGGTCGTGGCCTTGGTGTTGCTCAGTGGCCTGAGTTATGTGCAATTGGGTGCGCCTCAGACCTGGTGGCCCGAACCCTTGAGCCAGCGGGTCCAAATCAGCGCCACCACCCCCGAAAAACTGGCCGAGCAAACCCGCGTGTGGCAAGACGCCACGCAAAAACGCCCGGAGGATGCCGAGGCTTGGTTGACGCTGGCACGGCTGCACGCCGCCCAAAACGCGCATGCCCCGGCCGAGCAGGCTTTGGCGCGTGTGTTGGTCTTGTCGCCCGAGCCCGATCTGTGGATCGAGCGGGCGCAGATGAAAGCCTTGAGCGCAGGCGGCGTCTACACCGGAGAGCCTTGGCAGTGGATTCAAGACGTGCTGCGCGCACAGCCCCAGCACCTGAACGCGCTGGTGCTCGCGGGCAGTGCGGCTTTGTCTGAAAAGCGGCACGGCGCCGCGCAAGATTATTGGCAGCGTGCCTTGGCTTTGGTGCCCGCCGACACTGAGGCGGGCCAGGGCTTGCAGCAGGCGCTGGCGAAAACGGCCGAGATGGCGGCGGCACCTGGAGCAACCGCAGCAGCCTTGTCGGCAGCAACGCCGGCGGGCGACACCAAACCCCTGATTCAGGGCGAGGTGCGTGTTTCACCCGAAGTGCAAAGTCAAATTTCGGCAGGCGCTACCCTGTTTGTTTACGCCATGGCCGAAGAGGGCTCGCGCCGCCCCGTGGCCATTTGGCGCGGCACACCCACCTCATGGCCGGTGCGCTTTGCTTTGAGTGACAGCATGGGCATGGGGGCGCCACCCGTGTTGTCATCGCTGGCGCAAGTGCGCTTGGTGGCTCGTATCTCCAAAACCGGCTCGGCGCAAAAGCAAGAGGGTGATTTGCAGGTGGAACTGCCGGGTGTGAAGACCGGCGTGCAGGGCGTTGTGCTTCAGATCACCGGTCGCTGACACCCGCTTCCAGCTGGGTGCACTGATTGCACCCAGGAAACTGGGTCAGCCCTGACGCAGTTTGCGCGAATGGCTGTGCACCGCTTCCACCAGCGCCGTCACATGCTCGGGCGGG
>JANQXJ010000059.1 GCA_030729445.1 Limnohabitans sp.
GCCTCATATGGCGGGGGTACGCCAAAATCGGCGCCCACGCCACCGCCCCACGCAGAGGCTGTGGCTGCTCCCCTCCAATGGCTCACGCTCACCGGCGCCAACCTGCACAACCTGCGCCAAGTCGATGTGCAGGTTCCGCTCAAGCGACTGGTGGCTGTGACCGGCGTCAGTGGCTCCGGCAAATCCACCTTGGCCCGTGATGTGCTGCTGGCCAATGTGCAAGCCCTGGTCAGCCAGCGCTCCACCTTTGCAGGCCGCACCGCACAAGACGCAGGCCAACGCGTGGCTTTGACCGCGTGCAGCGATGTGCAAGGTTTTGAAACCATCGACCGTGTGCTCGAGGTGGACCAAACGCCCATCGGCAAAACACCACGTTCGTGCCCGGCCACTTACATCGGTTTTTGGGACACCATCCGCAAACTGTTTGCCGAAACGCTGGAGGCCAAAGCCCGTGGCTATGCTGCCGGACGCTTCAGCTTCAACACCGGCGAAGGCCGCTGCCCCAGCTGCGAAGGCCAGGGCATGCGCACCATCGAGATGAGCTTTTTGCCCGATGTGAAAGTGCCCTGCGAAACCTGCCGAGGCGCCCGCTTCAATCCTGAAACGCTGGCGGTCACTTGGCGCGGCAAAAGCATTGGCGACGTGCTGCAAATGGAAGTGGACGAGGCCGTGGACTTTTTCGCCAGCATGCCCAGCATCGCGCACCCGCTGCAGTTGCTCAAAGACGTGGGGCTGGGCTACCTCACCTTGGGCCAGCCTTCACCTACGCTCAGCGGCGGCGAAGCGCAGCGCATCAAGCTGGTGACCGAACTCACCAAGGTGCGTGACGAAGTGGGCAAGCGCGGCAACAAAGCGCCTCACACCCTGTATGTGTTGGACGAGCCCACGGTGGGCCTGCACATGGCCGACGTGGACAAGCTCATCAGTGTGCTGCACCGACTGGTTAACGCGGGCCACAGTGTGATCGTGATCGAACACGACCTCGATGTGATCGCTGAAGCCGACTGGGTGATTGACCTGGGGCCAGAAGGCGGCAACGCGGGCGGCCGCATCGTGGCGGCCATGACGCCTGAGGCCTTGGTGCGTCTTGGCACCCACACAGGGGTGGCGTTGGGGCCGGTGTTGGCACGGGCTTAAGCCCCAGCCGAAAGGCTTGAACTGCCTTTTAACGACTTGCTTGAATTTGTAGTTTTTACCGATTTTTGAGTGGGTAATTTCCGTGTGCTTGGGGTGCAAAGGCCCGATATGATTTGTTTTTTTTGAGGTTGGACGGGAGTGCTTGCCATGGGTGGATATTTGGCGGTTGACTGGCGCAGCAGCGCAGCAGCTTTGGCTGTTTTGGGCGGGGCATTGTGCAGTCCGCTTTCTTGGGCCCAAGCCGATCCAGCGGCGGCTCAAAAAAATCTGGATCAGCTGGGCGCACAGTTGCGTGAACGCGTGCTGTCCAAGCCCGTGGTTTATGTGGACACCTTGGGCCTAGAGGCCCAGACGCCCGTGGCACAACTGGTTGCGGTGCAGGTGCAAAGTTCGGTCTTGTCGCACACCATTGACCAATATTGGCAAACCCGAATCGGGCGTGCGGTGTCGGTGGATGAGTTGCGGGCGTTTCACGGTTGGTTTTATGACCGAGCTGCTCAAGCGGGTTTCATGGCCTATGCCCAGAGCGAGGTGCTGCAAATCCCTGGTGGCCAGCAACTGAACATCCAAGTCATGCAGCCCAAAATCAACAGCGTGCGTGTGTTGGTGCCGGACAGCGTCCATGCCCGCCTCTATCTCGAGCGTGTACAAACTCGCATCTTTGAGGTGTTCAAGGCAGGCCAGGCGCTGGACACTTTGGCCCTGGACCAGGTGCTCGATTCGGCCAGCTACGATTTGCCCATTGAATTGGAGGCCACTTTGCGTGCTGTGGGCCCCGAGCTGCTGGACCTCGTGATCACCCTCACGCCAGCTATTGCCATGCCGGGACAAGCTTCCTCGGGTGTGCTGCAGGTGAACAACCATGGCCTGCGCCAGTATGGGAGAACACAGCAGCTGGGGGCCTTGAATGTGGGCATGCCAGAAATCAAGGCGCAGTTGTCATTGTTGGCGCAAGCCTCCGAGGGCTTGACCTATGTGCGGGCCGACTATGAAGGCCTGGCGCCTGCGTTGGGTTCGCGTTGGTCGCTGTTTGGCACCCATTCACGCAGCCAAACGGTGTTGGGCGGCTCGGCTGCAGCCGAGAGCGAGGCCAAGGAGTTGGGCCTGGGCCTGACGCGCATTTTGGGGGCCCGCCGTGACCTGGTGTTCAAAGGGCATGCGGAGCTGGCCAGCCGTGAGAGCGATAGCTACCGACTTTATGGCGGTGAGCGTCTGTCCGAAGTCTACGACCACCAGTTGCGCTTGCGCTGGTCGGCAGACAACGAGCGTTTGTCGCCCTACGCGGTGCGAGCTGAGGTGGGTGTGTTGCGTGGCTTCTACCCCCAAGAGGTCAACTCTGTGGTGCCTGCAGGACATTACACGCGGACCCATTTCTCGTTCAAAGGGCAAATCCCTTTGAACGACAGCGGAAGTTTGCGTCTGTCAGGTCGTGTGCGTGGCCAGTGGGCCAGCCGGAATTTGGATTCATACAACCAATTCACGCTCGGTGGGGTCAATGGGGTCAGGGCCTACACCAGTGTGGATGGCTTGGGCGACCATGGTGTTTTAGCCAGCTTGGAGCTGACCCAGACGCTCAGCCCGGTGCTGTCGGTCACGGCCTTTTATGATGGAGGGCAGGTTCAAAAATATGCCGACCCATTGGCCACAGTCACCTTGAACCGATATTCGCTCGAAGGCGCCGGCCTGCAATTGCAAGGGCGCTATTCGAAATGGCATTACATCCTGACATGGGCCAAAGGTCTCGGAGGCTATGCGGATTGGGTGACAAGCAACATCGAATCCCAACCCGACAACAGCCGCGTGAACCTGTCGGTGAGTTACTTGTTCTGAGCCCCGGCCCCGGGGGGGCTGGGCAGGTCAAGACCGGTGTTGATGATCAGGCAGGCATCACACCCAGACGCCAAAGCGAGGTGACTTCGGCCGAGCGTGCGGCATGCAAGGGGTCACTGGCATCTTGGGCCTTGGCGTGGACTGGTTTCACGTCCAAGCGGTCCAGAACCTGCAGGCCCGCCTCTGAGATCCAGGAGAGCAGTGCATCGCGTGTGCGAAGGCCCAAATGTTCGGCCAAATCGGACAAGATCAACCAACCCTCGCCGCCTTCGCACAGGTGTGCAGACAGGCCGCTCAAGAAGCCTTTGAGCATTTGGCTGCCTTCGTCGTAGACGGCATGCTCCAGCAAGGAGGTCGGACGTGCGGGCAGCCATGGTGGGTTGCACACAATCAAAGCGGCATGGCCTGGGGGGAACAAATCGGCGTGCACCAATTGGACTTGGTTTTGCAAACCCAGGCGCTGCAGGTTGTCCCGAGCACAGGCCAAAGCGCGTTCGGACATGTCCGTTGCGACCACTTGGGCGGCACCACGCCGCGCCAATACCGCCGACAACACACCTGTGCCGACGCCGATGTCAAAAGCAAGCGAGTGTGTTTTCAGCGCCTCGGGCAAAGGCGTTTTGGCCACCAGGTCCACATATTCCCCCCGTACGGGTGAGAAGACGCCGTAGTGGGGGTAAATCCGCAAAGCCTCGCCCATGGCGGGGACTTCTACCCCGTTCTTGCGCCATTCAAAGGCACCAATGACCCCTTGCAAGCTGCGCAGCGAGATCACGGATGCTTGGCCGTTGGCGGGCCCAAAGGCTTGCGCACAGGCGGCTTTGGCATCGGGTGCGCGGCGCAGGTCAATGCCATAGTCACCGTTCAACTCAATCAAAACCTGGCTCAAGACGCGGGTGCGTTGGGCTTGCGCCTGGCGGTGGGTGTGAAATGCCGCACCGGCAACCACGGGTGTATCCGTTGTTGGTTTTTTGGTGCGGACTTTTTTGGGTTTATCGATGCGCCGTGTCAGCGCTTGCAGCATTTGCCGTGCGTTCTGAAAATCGCTTCGCCACAGCAAACCGGTGCCGGCGCAGGCCAGGCGATAAGCGGTGTCGGCCGTCATGGTGTCGTCGGCCAGCACCACGTGTTTGGGTAACACTTGGTCTGAACGCCAGAGCGCGGAGCGTGTCGTGTCTTTTTCAGACCAGGTCAAAAGGGTGGGGGCGTTCATGCGCGGTTCCAGTGGCTGTGGGTGTGTATCGCGCAATTTGCAGCGATGAGGGGGCTGAGTCGGGCTTTTCAGGTCCGGTTTTTGAGCAAATGCCAAGCGAACTCTGCAAAGCCTGCACCGCGTTCACTGGGGGTGATGTAGCGGGGCGGGTGGGACAGTTGCGATTCAAAGCGGCGGATGTTGGCCACCCCCACACTGTGAGGAAAGTGCTCAAACATCACTTGGTCATTGGTGGAGTCTCCCACATAAATCCATTGCTGCAATTCCTCGTCCAACGGGCGTGCGCAGAGTTCGCGCAAGATCCAGCGTGCCCCGCTCAGCTTGTGGTGTTCGCCAAACCAGCCGTTGATGTGGATGCTGCTGACGGTGGCCGCCATGCCAGCGCTGCGCATGATGCGCACCACCTCGTCAATGGCCGCAGCAGGCAAATGGGTGAATTCGCTGTGGTCGATGGCGATGTCGGTTTCACGGCCTGCACTGTCCTGGGCCAAAGTGGTACCGGGCACCTCTTGCAAGATCCGTGCGGCCACGGCTTGCATGCGTGCCCGGTTGCTTGTTCGCACAGCATCGTTTTGTTGGTAAATGGCCCGGGGGATGCCGCTGGCTTGGGGGAG
Source organism: Limnohabitans sp. (assembly GCA_030729445.1). Lineage (GTDB taxonomy): Bacteria > Pseudomonadota > Gammaproteobacteria > Burkholderiales > Burkholderiaceae_C > Limnohabitans_A. The sequence continues at coordinate 4,795 of JANQXJ010000059.1, forward strand.
CCAGGCCGCCGCACCGTTTTCGGCGACCAGGGCATCTACGGGCCAAGTTTGCGCGAAACCGCGGCTCCAGCCCATGGGCCGGCCGGTGATGGGAATGACCATCAGGCCGGCCTGTTTGAGCGCGGTCAGTGCTTGCAGGGCATCGGCTGTGATCGCGCCTTCCGTGGTCAGGGTGTCATCGATGTCGGTGAACACGCCCAGGCAAGGCCAGGGCGGTTGTGCCCAATGCGACAGGTCCAGCATTCAGCCGTGGCTCAGTAGGTCAGCGAGTTCAGGCGCTGGACGATGGCCAAGGTGGGTGCGCTCTGGTTCATGGTGTAGAAGTGGATGGCGGGCACGCCGCCGTTGATGAGTTGCTCACACAGGTCACTCACCACATCCAGGCCAAAGGCCTTGATCGATTCCACATCGTCGCCATAGGCCTGCAGGCGAAGCCGGATCCAGCGCGGGATTTCGGCGCCGCACGCGTCCGAAAAACGCAGCAACTGCGACGAACTGGTGATGGGCATGATGCCAGGCACCACGGGCACATCCACGCCCAGTTTGTAAGCGTCGTCCACAAAGCGGAAGTACGCGTCGCTGTTGTAAAAATATTGCGTGATGGCCGAATCGGCGCCGGCTTTGACCTTGGTGGCAAAGGCCTGCAAGTCGGATTCGGGCGATTTGGCTTGTGGGTGGATTTCGGGGTAGGCGGCCACCTCGATGTGAAAGTCGTCACCGGTCTCGGCGCGGATGAAGCTCACCAGGTCGCTGGCGTAGTGGAACTCACCACCGGCGCCGTAGCCGCTGGGCAAGTCGCCGCGCAAGGCCACCAGACGCTTGATACCCATGGCCTTGAGCGTGGCCAGTTCGGCACGCACCGAAGCCTTGGTCGCGCCAATGCACGAAAAGTGCGAGGCCGCGGCCACACCTTCGGCCTGGATCGCGCCCACCGTGGCAAATGTGCCCTCTTGGGTGGAGCCGCCAGCGCCGTAGGTCACCGAGCAAAACTCAGGCTTCAAGCTGTACAGCTTCTCGCGCACGCCGCGCAATTTTTCAGCGCCTTCGGGCGTTTTGGGAGGAAAAAATTCCAGGCTGATCGGCAGATTCAAACCAGACATCACAACACCTTCAAAATTCAATAGTCGTTGGCCTTGGCATAGGCCTTGGCGGCCAGATCGGCCTCGTGCGCCACACGGGTGGCCTCCCGAGCGGGCAACACCGCAGCGGGGTCTGGCCAGCAGGCCTGCACAAAAAATTCACGGTTGCCGTCACCACCCGCAATCGGGCTGTCCAGCCATGCGGTGACTTGCATGCCCAGTTCGGTCAAAGCCGTGCAAACGCGGTTTTCGATGAATGGGAAATGCGAGTCGTCTTTCACGATGCCGCCCTTGCCCACCTGACCCGGTTGCAACTCAAACTGGGGTTTGACCAGCATGAGCAACTGGCCCGTGGGTTTGAGCAAATGCACCACGCCCGGCAGCACCAGTGTGAGCGAGATGAAGGACACATCACCCACCATCAGGTCAAAGCCTTCCAGCGCATCGGGGATGCGCTCGTCACCGGGCTCCAGCTCGCGGGCGTTCACGCCTTCGATACAGACCACACGTTCGTCTTGGCTGATGCGTGGGTGCACCTGGGCGTGGCCCACGTCAATGCCCACCACCTCGGCCGCGCCGTGCTGCAGCAAGCAGTCGGTGAAGCCACCGGTGCTTTGGCCCACATCCAAGCAGCGCAAGCCATCGACTTTGACGCCCGTGGCCTTCAATGCGCCTTCGAGCTTCAAGCCACCGCGTGAGACGTAGCGCGACTCGGCATCGTCGAGCAGCTGCAGGGCAGCGCTTTCGGGCACCTCGTCGCGGTTTTTGACGATGGCACGCCAATTCCCGTCGGGCTGCTGCCATTTCACGCCCCCGGCGATCAGTCGCTGAGCTTGGGAGCGAGAAGCGGCCAGGCCGCGCTCGACAAGAAGTTGGTCAATGCGCATGCGTGGTTTTTAATAGCGGTAAGTGTCGGCTTTGTAGGGGCCGTTTTTGGACACGCCGATGTAAGACGCCTGCTCGTCGCTGAGTTCGGTCAGCATGGCGCCGACTTTCTTCAGGTGCAAACGAGCGACCTTCTCATCGAGGTGCTTGGGCAGCACATAGACCTTGCCCGACTCGTACTGGTCTTGTTTGGTGAACAGTTCGATCTGGGCGATGGTCTGGTTGGCGAACGAAGACGACATCACAAAGCTGGGGTGGCCGGTGGCGCAACCCAGGTTCACCAAGCGGCCTTTGGCCAACAAAGTGATCTTCTTGCCATCGGGGAAGATGACGTGGTCGACCTGGGGCTTGATCTCGTCCCACTGCAGTTTTTCCAAGGAAGCGACGTCGATCTCGTTGTCGAAGTG
>JANQXJ010000060.1 GCA_030729445.1 Limnohabitans sp.
ATGAATAGACGGGCCGCTCGGCTTGCTTGGGGATGAAGTAATACATCATGCCCAGGAAACCAGCCGTGAGGAAGAAGCCCACGGCGTTGTGGCCGTACCACCATTGCACCATGGCGTCTTGCACGCCTGCATAAGCAGAATACGAGTGCAGCAGGCCTGTGGGCAACTGGATGTTGTTGACGATGTGCAACAAAGCCACGGCGATGATGAAAGCACCAAAGAACCAGTTGGCCACGTAAATGTGACGCACTTTGCGAATGCCCACCGTGCCAAAGAACACAAAAGCAAACGCCACCCAGACCACCGCGATCAGCACGTCAATGGGCCAAATCAGCTCGGCGTACTCTCGGCTTTGAGTCAAACCCAAAGGCAAAGAAATGGCAGCCAAAACAATGACCAGCTGCCAACCCCAAAAGGTGAAAGCGGCCACTTTGTCGTTGATCAGGCGCACATTGCAGGTGCGCTGGACCACGTAGTAAGCTGCGGCAAACAATCCACAACCACCAAACGCAAAAATCACCGCGTTGGTGTGCAAGGGCCGCAGACGGCCATAGCTGAGCCAGGAAATACCGAAATTGAGCTCCGGCCAGGTCAGTTGGGCCGCGATGATCACGCCCACCAGCATGCCCACCACACCCCAAACCACCGTCATGATGGCGAATTGCCTGACAACTTTGTCGTTGTAGGTCGTCGCCTGCGTATTGGCAAATTGCATTTTCACCTCTTGTTTTTAAAAAAATCTACTTTTGGAGTTTGCCCGGGTGGGCGCCTTGGACACTTGATCAAAATCAATCGTCACGCAAAATACGATCGCCTTCGGCCTCAATGTCTTCAAATTGGCCACGGTCAATGGCCCACCAAAGGCCAGCCAAGATGAAAAACACCAAGGCCACGGACAAAGGAATCAACAAATAAAGAATGTCCATGCTGTTTTCTCAAACGGGTTGAAAGGCCACCGCCTGCTGCTGCAGCGACTCGGGCAAGGCCTGCGACAGGCGCAAAGCATTGAGCACCACCAACAAAGAACTGAGCGCCATGCCCAAGCCTGCAGCCCAAGCGGGCAACCAGCCCATCAAGGCCAGCGGCACACAAGCGGCGTTGTAAACAGCCGCCCACCACAGGTTTTGCCGCACGATGCGCATCGTTTGACGGCTGCGCTGCACCGTGCTGACCAACACACCGAGCTGCCCACCCATCAACACAAAATCGGATTTGGACTGCGCCAGCGGCACCGCTTGGCCCAGCGCGAAGGACACATCGGCCCCGGCCAAGACCGGCCCGTCGTTCAGGCCATCGCCCACCATGGCCACTTTGTGCCCCTGGGCCTGCAGGGCCTGCAGCGCTTGCAATTTGTGCTGGGGGCTGCAGCCGCCTAGTGCATCTGCAATGCCCACGGCCTGTGCCACTTGAGCCACCGCAGCGGGGCCGTCGCCCGACAAAACCTTCAGAGTCAAACCCATTTGCGACAAGGCCCGTACCACGCCCGCTGCTTCTGGGCGCACTTGCTCGGCCAACTCAAAGCTGGCCAGCCACCCCGACGCATCGGCCAGACTGACCTGCAGGTGGTGCCCAGCGCGTGCAGGGGCCGCGCAAAAAGCGGCAGAGCCCAAACGCAAAGTTTGGGCGTCTTGACCTGGCCGCATCAAAATGGCTTGCACCCCCTGCCCTGCCAGCTCACTCACGTCCTGTGCGACCAGCGCTTCCAAGGCCTGCAAACGCCCTGCGACTTCGGCGCGTCGACGGGCCTCGGACCAAAGGGCACGCGAGACCGGGTGCAAGGAATGCCGCGCCAAGCTGCCTGCCCAATCCAAGGCCTGAGCCTGACTCACACCTTCGCGGGGGTGGATGCAGGCCACTTCAAAAGCATCGCGTGTCAGGGTGCCGGTCTTGTCAAAAATCACGGTGTCAATCAGCGCCAGGTTTTGCAGGGCGCTCAGGCGCCGCACCAGCACACCGCTGCGGGCCAATGCCCCGGCGGTGGCCAACATGGCCGCAGGCGTGGCCAAAGACAAAGCACAAGGACAGGTCACGATCAGCACCGCCACCGCCACCATCACCGCGTGGGCGGGGTCGGTGGGCCACCAGTAAATGGCCGAAGCCAGCGAGGCCAGCATCACCGCCACCAAAAAGGGTTTGGCCCAACGGTCCACCAGCTGCGCCATGGCGGGCTTGGAAACCGAGGCGCTTTCCATCAGTGCCACGATTTGTGCGTAGCGGGTGGCCGCGCCAATTTGCTCGATTTGCACCTGCAGCGTGCCGCTCAGGTTGTGGCTGCCGGCAATGACGCGGTCACCCACGCCCCGCGCGAGAGGCCGTGACTCGCCTGTCAGCAAGGCCTCGTCCACCTGGGTCTGGCCAGCCAGCACCCGGCCATCACCTGCAAAAGCCTCGCCGGGCAAGACCTCGATCACATCCCCCACTTGCAAGCGGCGGATGGACATCAGCGCCCAAGTGCCATCGCTCTGGCGCTTGCGCACGCTGTCGGGCAAGCGGTTGAGCACCGCCTCCAGCGCCCCGGCTGTGCGGTCGCGCATGCGCAGCTCCAGCCAGCGGCCCGTCAGCAAAAAGAACACGAACATGGTGAACGAGTCAAAAAAGACCTCGGCCCCGAACGGGCCTTGCGGCTCGAAGGTGCCCAGCGTGCTGACCACAAAAGTCACCACCATGCCCAAGGCCACAGGCAAGTCCATGCTGATCTGGCGCTCGCGCAGGTCACGCCAGGCCTGGCTGAAAAACGGGGTGCACGAGAAAAACATCACCGGTAAAGACAACACCCAGGAAGCCCAGCGCAGCAAATGCACCGCTTCGTCCGAGATGTCGCCCGGCTGGCTGAGGTACGTCGGTGTGGCGTACATCATGACTTGCATCATGCACATGGCCGCCACCGCCCAACGCCAAACCATGCGACGGGCCTCCTCGCGCCTGCGCGCATGCGCGTGGGCATCGTTGGCGGGCAAGGCCTTGTAGCCATGACGCTCGACCGAGCGCATCCATTCGGAGGGGCGCGTCAGATCAGGCGACCAGACGATCTGACCCCGGTGACTGGCACCGCTGATTTGGACCGACTGCACACCCGGCACGGCCCGCAAAGCATCTTCCAGGGTAATGGCGCAGGCCGCGCAATGCATGCCTTCAAACACCACGCTGGAACGCCAGCAGCCCGAGTCGGTTTTTTCGGGCAAGCTGAACGCCGACCATTCCTCGGGCGCATCGAGCAACTCCAGCCGCCGCTGCGGGTTATCGCGCTCAGCAGTGGCCAATGCCGAGGTAACCCCTTGGTCGGGGGGCGCAGCATGCAGGCCGGGCAAAACATTGACTTGGGTCATGTTTAGAAGATACGACAGCTGCCCTGTCAAAAGCTTGATGTACATCAAGCGCTGCCATTTGCCGCTCTTTTAAGCTGGGTTTTTGTCATTTTCAACAGGAGCTCCTCATGTACAAACGCATCCTCGTGGCCACCGATGGTTCCACCTTGTCCAAAAAAGCCGTGGCCAGCGCCATCGAACTGGCAGCCACCTGTGGCGCGGAACTGATCGCGATCAAGGTGGTGCCGCGCTACCCGCAGGCTTACTTTGAGGGCAGCATCCCGCTGTCGAGCGAGGAAATCTCGCGCGTCGAAGCCCAGTGGACCGAAACGGCCCGGGTTCAGTTGGCCACGGTCGAGAAGAACGCGAAAGTCAAAGCTGTCAACACCAAAGCCATCACTGTCAAATCAGACGTGGTCTCGGACGCCATCATTGCGGCGGCCAAAAAGCACAAAGCCGACCTGATCGTCATGGCCTCACACGGCCGCAAAGGTATCAAGCGCCTGCTCTTGGGCAGTGAAACCCAGCAAGTGTTGACGCATTCGCACATTCCGGTGCTGGTGCTGCGCTGACGGGCGCTTGAGGCGAAGCTGTTCTGTCTGGGCCTTAGGGCTTGGCGCGGACAGACAAAAACTCTGCCGTGCGCAAGGGTTTGAACGCATTTAATTAGATAAAATGTATTCAATTCATCCTTCAGCACAGCCCATGAAAACACTTTGCACAGGCCTTTGCAGCCACCGGTCAAGCCCTGGCCTGAACGGTCTTTTTGCGGCGAACATCCTGAGTCTGAAGATGGTCATGGCGGCCATGCTTTTGGTGGGGAGTGCCCAAGGACAGGTTCTGACCATCGAAAGCTGGCGAAAGGACGACCAGATCTTTTGGGACAAGGTGCTGATCCCCGCCTTTCAGCGCCAGCACCCCGACATCAAGGTGCAGTTCAAACCCGAAGAACCCCTCGCCTACGATGCACGGCTGGAAGCCCGCTTGTCCACCCGGCGCGCAGGCGACCTGATCTTTTGCAGACCCTTTGACGCCAGTGTGCGCATGCAGGCCAAGGGCTACCTGGTCCCCCTGAAGGAAGAAGCACTCAAAAACTTCAACCTACAGGCTCGTCGCGCCTGGACCACCGACGACGGCCAGACCACTTATTGTTTACCCGTGGCCTATGTCATGCATGGGCTGTTCTACAACAAGAAAATCCTGCGCGACTTGAAGCTCGAGCCCCCCAGCACCTGGGACCAGTTCTACCAATTGCTCAGCCAAGTGGCGGCCAGCAAAACAGTGACGCCCTTGGCCCTGGGCACCGCCGACATGTGGGAATCCACCCAAGTGGTGTTCACGGGCCTGGGGCCTAATTTTTGGGAAGGTGAAAAGGCCCGGCTCGGACTGATGGAGGGCACCGTCAAATTCACCGACCCGGGCTTTCTCAAGGCTTGGAGAATGATGGCCCAACTCAAGCCCTACATGCACCCCCAGCAAAACAGCATGAGTAACGGTGACATCCAGCTCTTGTTTGCCACAGGCAATGCGGCGGTCTACCCCTCAGGTTCGTGGGACATCGATTTTTTGCGCAGCACCAGCTTTGCTTACAAAAAACCCATCGAACTCGGTGTCTTCAAACCCCCTGTTGAACACGAAGGTCAGCCCTGTCACATCTCGGTGCACCCCGATTTCGGCATCGGTGTGAATAAAAACAGCCCCAACCAAGCCGCTGCGCTCCAGTTCATTGCCTGGCTTGGCACGGCCGATTTCGCTCAATTGCTCACCGACACCCTGACCGGGTACTTTCCACTGGCCGACCATCCCGTCAAAATCAACGACCCTTTGGGTCAGGACATGATGGGCTGGCGACGCAGTTGCCAAGACACCATCCGCCTGAACGCCCAGAAACTCAACCGGGTCTGGCCCTCCATGGAAGAAGAGCTTTGGTTTGCCAATGTCAAGGTGCTCAACCAGGACATCAGCCCCGAGCAAGCGGCGCAGCACATTCAGCGTGTGCACGAGAAAAACGCTTACCTCAAATAAAAACCGCCCAAGACCACCGGACGAGGTCATGGGCGGGGCACCCCTCAAGATCGGGTCAAAAACTTCAGGCCGAGAACAAGTTTTTGTACTGATCGCGCAGCAGGTTTTTTTGCACCTTGCCCATGGTGTTTCGCGGCAACTCGGCCACCACAAAACAATGTTTGGGGATCTTGAAGTTGGCCAGTTTGGCCTTGAGCTCGGCCAAGACGTTCTCGGGCTGCACCACGGCGTCCGACTTGGCGATGACCACGGCCACACCCACTTCGCCAAAGTCCGGATGGGGCACGCCTACCACGGCACTTTCGGCCACGCCCTTCATCTCGTTGATGTAGCCCTCGATCTCGGCCGGGTACACGTTGTAGCCGCCGCTGATGATCAGGTCTTTGCTGCGGCCAACGATGGTCACGTAACCCCTGTCGTCGACCTTGCCCACATCACCGGTCTTGAAATAGCCGTCGGCGGTGAATTCTTCGGCGGTTTTTTCGGGCATGCGCCAGTAGCCTTTGAACACATTGGGGCCTTGGACCTGAATCCCGCCAATCTCGCCCACCGGCATCTCTTGGCCATCGTCACCCCGCACACGCAAGCTCACGCCGGGCAAGGGGAAACCCACCGTGCCACCGCGCCGCTCGGTTTGCTTGGCATAACGCTTGTCCGCTGCATAGGGGTTGGAGGTCAGCATGGCGGTCTCGCTCATGCCGTAGCGCTCCAAAATCGTGTGGCCCGTGCGCTGCTGCCACTCGGTGAAGGTCTCGATCAACAAGGGGGCAGAGCCAGCAATGAACAAGCGCATGTTTTTCACCGCCGCCTTATCAAGGGCAGGCTCGGCCAGCATGCGCACATACAGCGTGGGCACGCCCATGAAAACGGTGGCTTCCTTCATGCGGGCAATCACGCGTTTGGGGTCGAACTTGGCCATCCATATCATCTTGCTGCCGTTGATCAGGGCGCCATGGATGGCCACAAACAGGCCGTGTACATGAAAGATCGGCAGCGCATGGATGAGGACATCACCCTTTTTCCAACCCCAGTAATCCTTGAGCGTGAGCGCATTGCTCAGCATGTTGCCGTGCGTGAGCATGGCCCCCTTGCTGCGCCCGGTGGTGCCACTGGTGTAGAGGATTGCCGCCAGGTCATCGGCCTGTCGGGCAACCGTCTGGTGTTGGTCGCTGTGGTGCGCAGCTCGCTCGAGCAAACTGCCCGTACGGTCATCGTTTAACGTGAACACATGCTGGGTGCCCGCCTTGAAAGCGGTCTTGCTGACCCAGCCGAAATTGGCCCCGCTGCACACCACCACAGCCGGTTCAGCGTTGCCAATGAAGTACTCGATCTCGGCGCTTTGGTAAGCGGTGTTCAGGGGCAAAAACACAAAACCTGCGCGCAAGGTCGCCAAGTACAGCATCAGGGCTTCCACCGACTTTTCGACCTGCACGGCCACCCGGCTGCCTTCTGGCAAATCCAGCGATTGCAGCAAATTGGCCATCATGGCCGTGGCGCGGTCGAGGTCTTGCCAGCTGTAGCGCAGGCCTCCATCGGTCTCCACGGCCGTGGCCGTCAGGTCGACTGGAAAGGCCGCCCGCAGGGCAGAAAACAGGTTATTGTGAGTCATGGTTTCAACATCGCAAGCTTAAAAAAGCATGAAAAAGGGCCCCGTCACAGGCCCATAGGACAGCCAGCAGCTGTAGCGCAGGCCTTCATCGGTTTCCACCGCCGTGGCCCTCAAGTCGTCAGGAAAGGCCGCCCGCAGGGCAGAAAACAGGTTATTGTGAGTCATGGTTTCAACAT
>JANQXJ010000061.1 GCA_030729445.1 Limnohabitans sp.
GTCATGACAAGCCCCGCACACCAGCAGCGCGGCGCGGCCTTGCTCACCGCCATGCTCACGGTGGCCCTGGTGGCCACGCTGGCCAGTGCCGCGCTGTGGCAACAGTGGCGGCAAGTCGAGATCGAGATCGCCGAGCGCGGGCGTAGCCAAACGGCCTGGATGATGACGGGGGCCATGGACTGGACACGCTTGATCCTGCGCGAAGACGCGATTTCGGCGCAGGGCGCGGCGGCCGACCACCTGGGCGAGCCCTGGGCCTTGGCGGTGCAAGAATCCAAACTGTCCACCTTTTTGTCGCAAGACCAGCAGTGGCGCGAGGGCGATGCAGAGGTCTTTTTGTCGGGCCAGGTCACCGACGCGCAGTCGCGCATGAACGTGATGAACCTGGTTGAAAACGGGCAAATCTCAGCCCCGGCACTGGCCCGTTTTGCCGCCTTGTTCGAGCGCCTGGGACTGCCGCTGGGCGAGCTGCAAACTTTGGCCCAGCAGCTGCAGGCCAGCTTGCAGGCCAGCAGGGCCAACCCATCCAGCTCATCCAACCCCAACCCTGGCCCCGCCGCGCTGATGCCCCAGCAAACGGCCCAACTGGTCTGGTTGGGCCTGAGCCCCGGCACGGTGGCGGCCTTGCAGGCGCACATCACCGTGCTGCCCGAAGCCACGCCCGTGAACCTGAACACCGCCTCGGCCGAGGTGCTGTCGGCCGTGGTGCCCGGGCTCGACCTGGCGTCTGCCCGGCAAGCCGTGAGCCAGCGCCAGCGCGGGCACTGGGCCAGCCTGAGCGCGGCTCAAGAGGCCTTGGGGTCCAGCGGCCGACTGATCAACGACAAACAGCACAGCGTTCAAAGCCGTTACTTCGAGGTCCAAGGGCGCATGCGCATCGACAACGTGGTCCAGCAAGAGACCGCGCTGGTGCGGCGCGAAGGCGGCCAGGTGCGCATGCTCTGGCGCGTGCGCAGCCCCCAGTTGCGTCTTGATGCCCCTCTACAATGAGCTGCACATGCGCACCCTGATCATCCAACTGCCACCCGGCCTGCCCAGCCCCAGCTTGACCTACGCCCATGCTCGACTCGAGGCCGAGCCCGGCTCGCGTCCGCTCGCGCTGCAATGGGCTGCCGCCGCTTTGCTGCCTGCCGCTGATCGCCAAAGTGAGACCGTGGCCTTGGTGCCCGCTGCGGCCTTGTCTTGGCAACGCGTGGATTTGCCCGCCGGGCTGCACAAACAGGGCCAGCGCGTGCAAGCGGCCTTGCAAGGCCTGCTGGAAGACCGCTTGCTCGATGACCCCGAACAGATGCACCTGGCCTTGCAAGCCGATTGGGCCAATACCCCAAGCCCTTGGGTCGCCGTGTGTGACCGTGCCTGGCTCAGCGCCCACCTGACCGCCCTGGAACAAGCCGGTCTGCCCGTGCACCGCATCGTGCCCGAACTCTCTCCGGGCGCGGCTTCTAGCCCGGTGCAGATCACAGCACTGGGGGATGCGGACACGGGCTGGCTGTGGGTCAGCCACCCCGAGCGCGGTGTCTGGGGCCAGCCCTGGACAGCCCTGCGCCAAGCGGGCTTGGCCGCCCATGAACGCCTGGGGCTGACAGCGCCCGAACAAGCCCAATCTTCGCTGCAGGCCGAACCCGCTGCCGTGGCCTTGGCCACGGAACTGCTGGGCTCTGGCGTGCGCCTCATGCCCCCAGCCCAACACTGGCTGGCCGCCTTGGCCAATGATTGGGACCTGGCCCAATTTGGGCTGCGTGCCAACGCCCGCAGCCGCCAGCTGAAAAACTGGCAACGCACCGCCAGCCACCTTTGGCACAGCCCCGCTTGGCGTCCTGCACGCTGGGGTTTGTGGCTCTTGCTGGCCGCCCAATTGGTGGGCATCAACGCCTGGGCCTGGAAAACACGCGCCGACTGGCAAGCCCAGCAAAGCAGCTGGGCGCAGGTGCTGCGCGAGACCTTCCCACAAACCAGTTTGGTGGTCGATGCGCCGCTGCAAATGGCCCAGCAGGTCGAGCGCCTGCGCCAAGGCTCGGGCCAACTGGGCGCGGGCGACCTCGAAACCATGCTGGCTGCGCTGGGCCAAGCCCTGCCACCTGGGCTGACCGCGCCGCGCCAATGGTCTTACCAGACGGGCCAGATGCGCGTGCAAGACTTTCAACCCAATGCGACCCAGCAACAAGCCTTGCAAAAAAGCCTGAGCGGCCAGGGCTACAACTGGCGAGCCGATGGCAAGGGCTGGTTGATGAGCGCCCCAACGGAGGCCAAACCATGAGCCTTCACACCTGGATGACACCTCTGCGCCAAAGCTTGCAAGCCGCTTGGGCTGGTCGCAGCCCGCGTGAGCGGTTGTTGCTCGGCGCTGGCGTCTGGGTGCTGGGGCTGGCCGCCCTGTGGATGCTGGCCTTGGCCCCGGCGCTGCGCACCTGGCAAGAGGCACCGGCCCGCCAGGCCCAACTCGACACCCAAAGCCAGCGCATGCGCCAACTGCAAGCGCAGGCCCAAGTCCTGCAAAAACCCAGCGCCATCGCCCGCAACGATGCCGCTTTGTGGCTCGAAAAAAACCTGGATGAGCTGGGCCCCAACGCACGCATCAGCCTGCAAGGCGACAGCGCCACGCTGAGCCTGCAAGCCGCCCCGGCCGCTGCCTTGGCCCGCTGGCTGAGTCTGGCGCGTGACAACGCCCAAGCCTTGCCCACACAAGCCCAGTTGCAGCAAGTCAGCCCCTCCAAAGCGGACAGCCCTGACGTGACCTGGCGCGGCAGCTTGGTGCTGCGACTGCCATGAATGCACTGCACGCCATGACAGCGCCTTCCCGCCCCAACACTCAAGCGGCCAGCAGGGTGCGTTCGCCCTGGTCTCTGGCCATGCTCGGTGCGCTCTTGGGACTGGTCTTGGCGCTGGCGATCTGGGCCCCTGCCCGATGGCTGGCTTGGGGGGTCGCTCAGGCCAGCCAAGGCCAAGTGCAATGGCTCAATCCTCGGGGCACAGTGTGGCAAGGCTCAGCCCAACTGATGCTCAGTGGCGGCGCGGGCAGCCGCCAACCACAGGCTCTGCCCGGGCGCCTGCACTGGACCCTGGCACCCGCTTGGACCGGTCTGCGTCTGGGCTGGCGGGCTGACTGCTGCATGACGGAGGCCGCCAAGTTGCAAGCGACCTTGGGCTGGAACACCCTGCAACTTCAGGTGAGTGACCACGATTCCAACTGGCCAGCCGCACTGCTCACCGGACTGGGCGCACCTTGGAACACCTTGCAAGCTGAAGGCCAGCTGCAACTGCGCACCGAGGCCCTGCAACTGCACTGGGCACAAGGCCGTCTGCAAATGCAAGGGCTGCTGGCGCTGAACCTGCAAAACATGTCCTCGCGCCTGAGCCCCGTCAAGCCCATGGGCAGCTACCGCGTCGCCCTGTCTGGCACCCCCGAAGGCACACCCACACCGGGCTTGGAACTGAGCACACTGCAAGGCCCCCTGCTGCTGTCGGGTCAAGGCCAATGGGTTGGCCAGCGCCTGCGCTTTACCGGAGAGGCCCGCGCCGCTGAGGGCCATGAGGCCGCGTTCGATAATTTGCTCAACATTCTGGGCCGACGCCAAGGTGCGCGAAGCCTGCTTTCTTTGGGATGAACCCAGTTCATCCTCAGCCCCCCATGCAACTTCTGCACCCACCGATTCAAGACCACCACACCATGAACGACTTTGCTCACATGCGCCCCTTGAACCGTGCCCGCTGGCCCCACAGCGTTTTGGCCGTGGCCTGCCTGGCGGCCATGGGCTGCCTCTCACCCGGGGCGCAGGCCCAAAGCGCGGACAAGCCCGCCGCCAACCCAGCGGCCAATCCGATCGCCAACCCACCCGCCCTCAAGGCATCGCGCCGCGAACCCGTCACGCTCAATTTTGTGAACGCCGAAATCGAGGCCGTGGCCCGCACTCTGGCCACCCTGTCGGGCGCCAACGTGGTGGTCGACCCGCGCGTCAAAGGCACCATGTCGCTGTCGAGCAATGTGCCCGTGCCCCCAGCCCAAGCCCTGCGCTTATTTGCCGCGCAGCTGCGCACACAAGGCTTTGCACTGGTGGAATCGGCCGGGCTCTACACCGTGGTGCCCGAGGCCGAGGCCAAACTCCAAACCAGCACCGTATCGGCCGGGGCTGTGCCAAGTGGTAGTGGGCAAATCGTCACGCAAATCTTCAAACTTAACCACGAAAACGTGAACAACCTGGTGCCGGTGCTGCGCCCCCTGATCAGCCCCAACAACACCATCAACGTCAACCCCGGCACCAACGCGTTGGTCATCACCGACTACAGCGACAACCTGCAGCGCCTGGGCCGCATCATCGCGGCGCTCGACGTGTCCAACGCCACAGGCGTGGAAGTGCTGCGCCTGCGTCACGCCATTGCGGGCGACCTGGCCCCCATGGTGCAGCGCCTGATCGATTCAGGCGCGGCCTCTGCCCCGGCGGCCCAGGGCCAAACCGACAACGCCTTCAAGACCACCGTCATCCCCGAGGTGCGCACCAATTCGCTCATCGTGCGGGCGGCCAACCCGGCGCGGCTGGCCCTGGTGCGCAGCTTGGTGGACCAGCTCGACCAGCCCAGCGCCACTGGCGCAGGCGCGGCCAGCGGCAACATCCATGTGGTGTATTTGAAGAACGCCGATGCCACCAAACTGGCCACCACTTTGCGTGCGGCCATCGCGGGCGAAGCACGCAGCGGTGCGGTCAGCACCAGCACAACACCCGGTAACCCGGCCGCTGCAAGAGCTGCCGCTGGCAGCCTCAGCGCCTCGGCCCAGCCGTCGACTGGCGGCCAGATCCAGGCCGACCCGGCCACCAACGCCCTCATCATCACCGCGCCCGAGCCACAGTACCGCCAGCTGCGCAGCGTGATCGACATGCTCGACCAGCGTCGCGCTCAGGTGTTTGTCGAAAGTCTGATCGCCGAAGTCAACGCCGACAAGGCCGCCGAGTTTGGCGTGCAGTGGATGAGCGGCACCGGCAACAGTGGCAGCGCCGTGGGCTTGCTCGGCACCAACTTCAACGTGGGCGGCACCAACGTGTTCAACCTGGCCGCTGGCGTGGCCGCGGGCAACCCTGTGCTCTCGACCGGCTTCAACCTGGCACTGGGCCAGCGGCGCAACGGCGTACTGGCCCTGGGTGCGCTGGCGCGATTTTTACAAGCCGATGGCGACTCCAACGTGCTGTCCACCCCCAACTTGCTCACCTTGGACAACGAAGAGGCCAAGATCGTGATTGGCCAAAACGTGCCCTTTGTCACGGGCCAGTACACCGCCAACAACAGCAACAGCGGCGCGGTCAACCCCTTCCAAACCATTGAGCGCAAGGACGTGGGCCTGACGCTGCGCGTCAAGCCCCAGATCAGCGAAAACGGCACCGTCAAAATGCAGATCTTCCAAGAGGTCAGCAGCATCGACACACGCAGCTCCTCGTCATCGGGCTTGATCACCAACAAGCGTTCCATCGAATCGAGCGTGCTGGTGGACGACGGCGCCATCGTGGTGCTGGGAGGCCTGCTGCAAGACGACACCACCAACAGCCAAGAAAAAGTGCCGGGCTTGGGCGACATTCCCCTGTTTGGCAACCTGTTCAAGTCCGAAGCCCGCAGCCGCAAAAAGACCAACCTGATGGTGTTCCTGCGCCCAGTGGTGGTGCGCGACGGCGCGGCAGCCGAAGCCCTGTCGATGGGCCGCTACGAACAAATGCGTTTGCAGCAACAGGGCTTCCAGCCCTTGCCAACCGGGCAGCTGCCTGTCTCGGGCTCCGCGGTGTTGCCGCCAGTGGACTTGTCGCCTGTTGTGACGCCCATTGCTCCTTCTGCCGATGCAACCGTGACGCCAGCACCCGCCACTCACCAGCCCTGAGCCCGCCATGCGCCACCCCCTGCCCTACGCCTTTGCCCGCACCAGCCGCTTGCTGCTGGAAGACGATGGCCAGCGCCTGTGTCTGCTCTGGTGCAACGAGAGCGAGCGCCAGGCGATGTCCGAGGTGGTGCGCAAATACGCCGCCCCTGGCCAGGCCCATGCGCTGCAGATGCAGCACTGCAGCACCACCGATCTGGCCCAACGCCTCCACGAGGCCTATTCGGGCGGCCAGGCCCATGGCGCATCCACCGCTGCGGCCGTGGTCAGCGAGGTCGAGTCCGAAGCCGACCTCTCGCGCATGATGCAGGAGCTGCCCGCCGTGGAAGACCTGCTCGAAGCCAGCGACGACGCGCCCATCATCCGCATGCTCAATGCCTTGCTCACCCAGGCCACACGCGATGGGGCCAGTGACATCCACATCGAGCCTTACGAACGCCACTCCAGCGTGCGTTTCCGCATAGACGGCACCCTGCGCGAGGTTGTACAACCGAACCGGGCGCTGCACGCCGCACTGATTTCGCGCCTGAAAATCATGGCCGAACTCGACATCGCCGAAAAACGACTCCCCCAAGACGGCCGCATCAGCCTGCGTTTGGGCGCACGCGCGGTCGACGTACGCGTCTCCACCCTGCCCAGTGCGCACGGCGAACGCGCCGTGCTGCGCTTGCTCGACAAAAGCGAAGCCCGCCTGACCCTGGAGGCCGTGGGCATGCAAGGCCAAGTGCTGCAGCAGGTGGACCAACTGATCCACCAACCCCACGGCATTTTGTTGGTCACCGGCCCCACGGGCTCGGGCAAAACCACCAGCCTGTACGCCGCGCTGCAGCGCCTGGACGCCACGCGCCACAACATCATGACGGTGGAAGACCCCATCGAATACGAGCTGCCTGGCGTGGGCCAGACGCAGGTGAATGCCAAGATCGACCTGACCTTTGCCAAAGCCTTGCGGGCCATCCTGCGGCAAGACCCGGACGTGATCATGATCGGCGAGATCCGCGACTTTGAGACCGCACAAATCGCGATCCAGGCTTCGCTCACCGGCCACCTGGTGCTGGCCACACTGCACACCAACGACGCGGCCAGCGCCGTGAACCGCCTGATCGACATGGGCGTGGAGCCGTTTTTGCTCAGCTC